>NZ_JAIUHK010000079.1:0-1873 GCF_020165075.1 Mesorhizobium sp. CA4 | reverse complement strand
AAAAGTACAACGCCCGATGAGCCCTTGGAGCGCCTAATCGAGGGCGTCAGAGCCTCGCTCGGCAGCACCAGATCGAAGCCGTTCCGGAATCAGAGACAAAACCACCGGAACGTCATTGCCTATAAAAGGGGTTAGGCGGCTTTCATGGCGTTGCAGATTTCTTCGACCAGCATGGCGGCCGAAATCGAGCCCGGGTCCGGGTGGCCCAAAGAACGCTCGCCGAGACGTGCGGCGCGGCCGACGGTTGCGACCATGTTGCGTGTCGCTTCTGCTCCCTGTCGGGCAGCCGCGATTATGGCATCGGCATTCTGACCATCAAGTGCGGCATCGGCGGCCGGTCCCCAGGCATCGAGCATCGTCTTCTGGCCCGGCTCCGCCTTGCCACGCTGGACGATGCCGTCGCGCATCGCCGCAATGATGGTCCGCAGTTCGCCATTCGGCATTGATCCGCGCGGACCTGCGGCCTTGCCGGCGCGCAGAAGGGCGGTCGCATAGAGTGGCCCTGAGGAGGCGCCGACTGCGTTGAGAAAGCCTTTGGCGGCGGCATTGAAGACGTCCTGCAGCGTGCCCTCGGCAGCCTGGGCCGCATCGGCTGCGGCTTTCATGCCTTGTTCCATGGCAATACCGTGGTCGGCGTCCCCAATGACCCCGTCAAGGGCGCAGAGCCTGTCGCGCTCAGTTGCCATCCGCGCAGAGATGGTGCCGAAAAGAATTTTCAAATCCGCGGTCGTAAACTCCATCTCGCTCAACTCCGGAACATGGCGCAGTCGCAGGGATGGTCGATCATGCGCTGCAATTCGTCGTCCAGGTGCATGATGGTAATCGACGCGCCGGCCATGTCGAGCGACGTGCAGTAGGAGCCGACAAGCGTCTTGTGGACCGCCAGTCCGGCAGCCTTCAAGCGCTCCGCGATCCGCGCGTTCAGGATGTAGAGTTCCATCAGCGGTGTTGCGCCGAGCGAGTTGACCAGAACAGCGACACGAGAGCCGGCCGGCGCCTCCATTTCCGCCAGGATCGCGTCCATGATTTCGTCGGCGACATCATTGGCCGAACGCAATGGCCCGCGCCGCACCCCCGGTTCGCCATGGATACCCATGCCGATTTCCATTTCGCCAAGGGGAAGATCAAAGCTCGGCTTCCGCGTCTGCGGCAGGGAACAGGACGAGAGCGCCACGCCCATGGTGAAGGTGCGGTCGTTGGCGTGCCTGGCGATCCGCTCCACCTCGTCCAGCGGCATCATCATGTCGGCGGCCGCGCCCGCGCACTTGAAGATGAACACGTTGCCGGCCACGCCGCGGCGCTTTTGCCTTTGGTCGCGCGGCGCCGACGCGATGTCGTCAGTGGTCAGCACCGTGCGCGCCTCGATGCCTTCGATCTCCAGCAGCTCTGCGGCCATGTCGAAGTTCATCACGTCGCCGGCATAGTTGCCATACATGAACAGGACGCCTGCACCGCCGCTCGCGGCCGTCGCCGCGTCGACTGCCGGCTGCGGAGGGGGTGAGGCGAAGACGTTGCCGATCGCTGCGGCATCCGCCAGTCCCTTGCCGACATAGCCCAGGAAGGTCGGCTCATGGCCTGAGCCGCCGCCGATCACCAGTGCGACTTTGCCGGTCCGCGGGCCATTCTTTGCAACGACTGCGCGCGGGGCGTTGTCGGGGCGCCAGAGATGCTCGGGATGGGCGGCCATGATACCGACCAGCATTTCGTCCACGGCCGCATCGCCGTCGTTGATCAGCTTCTGCGTGAGCCTCATTCGCGCCTCCCTGTATCATCTCCGATCGTGAGACTAGAGTGTTTCGCGACGACGGGGAAACGGTCTTCTTCTGGCCCAACAAGGTCGCGAAGCATAAAGTCTATCGAGCGTTGTACTTTG
>NZ_JAIUHK010000078.1:0-2606 GCF_020165075.1 Mesorhizobium sp. CA4 | reverse complement strand
CGGGGTAGGGTGGAGAAGGGCAAGGCTGGGGGTGGGCTGTGCTACGGCTATCGGGTCGTGAAGAAGCTCGACAGCGAAGGCGAGCCTGCTCGCGGCGACCGCGAGATCGTGCCGGAGGAAGCGACCATCGTGCGCCGCATCTTCCGCGAGTTTGCCGCCGGCAAGAGCCCGAAGGCGATCGCGGTCGACCTCAACAAGGAAGGCGTTCCTGGTCCGCTCGGCCGGCATTGGGGCGACACCAGCGTGCGCGGGCATGTGATCCGGGGAACCGGCGTCATCAACAACGAGCTCTATACCGGCGTGCTGGTCTGGAACCGCCTGCACTTCGTCAAGGATCCCGCCAGCGGCAAGCGCGTCTCTCGGCCCAATCCGCCAGCGAAATGGATCCGCACCGAGGTGCCGCATCTCAGAATCGTCGAGGACGATTTGTGGCAGGCCGTGAAGGAGAGACAGAAAGCCATCGCCAGCCAGTTCGAGGTGGTGGCGATCGCCACGCGCAAGGCCCGAGCGAGAAAGCTCCACACCATGAAGCGGCCGGTCTCCCTCCTTTCCGGCTTGCTCATCTGCGGCTGCTGCGGCGGTCGCTACGGCCTGTTTACACGCGAGGGTTATGCCTGCCTCAACCACCAGCGCCGCGGCATCTGCGACAACGGCCGCACCATCACGCGCGAGAAGATCGAGCAGCGAGTCCTCGCAGGCCTGAAGGAAAGACTGGTCTCGGCCGATGCCGTGGCCGAGGCGATCAGAGCCTATGCCGAGGAGACCAACCGCCTCAACCAGGAGCGTCGCGCGCAAGGCGAACAGGACCGAAAAGCGCTCGACAGAACCGAGCGCGCCATTGCCGGCATCATGGCCGCAATCGAGGATGGCCTCTACCAACCTTCAATGAAAGCGAGAATGGAAGACCTGGAGAGGCAGAAGGCGGAGATCACCGCACGGCTAGCCGTAGCGCCCACTGACGTGCCCGACCTGCATCCCAACATCGCCACTCTCTACCGCAAGCGGGTCGAGCAGCTCACGCAAGCGCTCGCCGACCACGATGACGGACGTCCAGCCGCCGAGGCGTTGCGTTCGTTGATCGGAGAGATCTTGCTCACTCCCGGCGACAAGCGCGGCGAGGTCCATGCCGAGCTACGCGGCGAGTTGTTCGGCATCCTCGAATTCGCCAAATCTGATCAGCCCGACGATGTTATGACAAAAGGTGTTGCGGGTCCCCGCAACCAAATACAAAAAACGGCCCGCACAACGCGGGCCGTTTGCGTTTGTGATCGCAGGACGGACACGAAGGTCAGGGCTCTCACCAGACCGAATCATTCAACCAACATCGACCGCATCGGCGCGCTCGTCATGGCGCTGCTCGCTAGCTGGGATCATGAACCGCGGCCGACGAGGACGTCAAAGTGAGCGCGGCAGCGCATTCAGAGACCAGCTCGCAACCAGGCACGAAACAATATTAGCCGGTTGAGTTTTGAACTCAGCCGGCTTCCGCGTCTCAGCTGCCTCGAAATGGCGCAGAGGTCGTGGAATCGACCGCCTGGCGAGACTCGATCGGGCGCCGGCGTCTCGACCCGATAATTTTGATCTCTGCCGATTCGGGTACTGTTGGGCCTTCACCGAATCGCGACGGGTGAATTGGAATCCAATCAACCAAATGCCAATTGTTGCTATCTATTGCTATATCTCCAGCCCGGCCCCATATTTCCGGAGGAGGTCTCCATGCCCAACTACGCTTTGAACGAGCACTATGAGCGCTTCATCAGAAAGCAGCTCGAATCGGGCCGCTACAACAATGCCAGCGAGGTTGTCCGCGCCGGTCTGCGCATGCTCGAGGATTTTGAGGCAGAGCTGGAGAAGTGGCTGCGCGAGGAAATCCCGTCGCGCGTTACCGATCTTCAGCAGGATCCGGCCAAGGGAATCCCCGCCGAATCGGTGTTTTCCCGGCTGGAGCTCCGTCATCGCGCACGGCAGGCGAAAGCCAAGTAGGGGATGGAGTACCGGATTGTCTTCCACCCGAAAGCGGAAGCCGAACTCGAACAACTCTATGACGATATAGCCGAGCGTGCGTCGCCGGCGGTTGCCTGGGATTTTGTTGCAGGCATCCGCGATCTCTGTCTGGGCTTGTCGACATTTCCACAGCGCGGCACCGAGCGGGTGGAGATCATGCCGGGGCTGCGGATCATTGGTTATCGTCGCGCGGTCAGCATCGTCTTCACTGTCGATGGCGAGCGCGTGCTGATCCTCGGCATCTTCTACGCCGGCCGAAACATCACGCCTGAATTACTCGAAGGACGGCTCTGAGTCGCAGCTCAAAGGCCGCGAAGATCGACACTCGGCTAAATGCTGGCGGCTGCCTTAGGGACGACCGCATTCACCAGGCGAAGCGGTTGTGACGGGTATCGCTGCAATAGCTGGCAACGGAAGCGCCGGCCAAAATTCAACCAAGCCAGCTCACAAATTTTGCCTTCTTGGATATCTCCACGAGAAATCGAAAAAAGAGCGATCTAGGCTGTTGACAGTTCGGTCGGGCGGCGACTATATACGGCCCACGAACGAGGGCGGTGCGCCGCTGGCGACGAAGAAGTTTGCTTCTAGGTCTGCCCTCTAGC
>NZ_JAIUHK010000077.1:0-2834 GCF_020165075.1 Mesorhizobium sp. CA4 | reverse complement strand
CCCGAAGCCACACCCGAGCCGGCGGACGAATCGCAACATGCTGGAATTCAGCCGCCTCGGGCGAATGGTAAAGTGCACCGGAAACGGCGTCGCGTCGTCGCCAGCCCGTACATGTGATGTCAATGACCGATTTGGAAATACTGCTGGCTACCAAAGCGGCGCTGCTTAAGGCGATGCGCTCGGGCGCGCTTATCGTCCAGCATGGCGACAAGCGCGTCCAGTATCGCAGCATAGACGATTTGCGCGCGGCATTGGCAGGCATCAACGACGAGATTGCTACCGCCGAGGGGCGCCCTCGAAAGCGAGTGTTCTACCTTGACGTTCGGCGGGGCTACTGATGGGCATTTTCACAGGTATCCGGCGGGTAGCGCATGCTTTCCGCGTAACCGGCGGCGGCAACAACTCGTTTGAGGCGGCAGGCAATGGCCGCCGGTTGCGCGGGTTCAACCCTTCGAAAAACCACGTCAATGTCGCCATCCGCGCCGCTGGCCCGACCCTGGTCGCCCGCGCCCGCTGGCTTTACGAAAACGATGGATACGCCGGCAACGCGGTGGATGAATGGACCTCGCAAGCCGTTGGCGATGGGATCAAACCCCGGCCCCGCTTCAAGGGTAAGAAAGCCGCCAAAGCGGCACTGCTCAATCTGTTCTTGAAATGGACGGACGAAGCGGACGCCGAGGGAAATACCGATTATTTCGGCATCCAAGAGAAGGTCGCCCGCGAGGCCTATCTAACCGGTGAGTGCTTCGTGCGGCTTCGCAATCGCCGGCCTGGCGACATGTGGACGGTGCCCTTTCAGTTGCAGATCCTGCCGACCGAAATGCTGGATATGAGTTTCAGCGCCTCGCTTCCCGGCGGCAATTTCGTGGTGGCCGGTATCGAGTTCAACTTGCTGGGCGCCCGCGTCGCCTATCACTTCTGGCGCTATCACCCGACCGATGAACGGCCGCCGAATACCGCCAACGCCCGCGACCGCGTCCGCGTGCCGGCTTCCGAGGTGTTCCACGTCTTCGACGGACGCCAGGGCGGGCAAATCCGCGGTGTCCCCCGTATCGCCCGCGCGCTGGTCAAAATCTTCGGCCTTGAGATTTATGACGACGCCGAAATCGACCGCAAGAAAAACGCCGCGCTGTTCACCGCGTTCTTGATCGGCCGGGGTGAAAACCCCATCCGCCTTGACGACGAGGAAGACGAAGACGATTTGCCGATCGCCGGCATGGAGCCCGGCGCAATCGTGGACCTCGGCGACGATAAGGATATTAAGTTTTCCTCGCCGGCCGAGGTGGGCGGGTCTTATGAGGCTTTCCAGTATCGCACCATCTTGAAGATTTGCGCCGCGCTCGGGGTGCCCTATTCCTACGTTACCGGGGATATGACCAAGGGCAATTTCTCAAACGTTCGCACCGCCATTATGGCGTTCCGGCGCCGGATATCGCAGTGGCAAAACAATACGCTGATCCATCAGCTTTGCCGCCCGGTGTGGGTTGCCTTCGTTGAGCGCGCCGTGATGGCCGGGCTTGTCGAGCTTCCCGGTTATGACGAAGACCCGAGCGAATATTGGCAGTGCGATCACCTTCCGCCGCGCCAGGAATGGCTTGACCCGGCTAAGGACATCGCGGCCGAAAAGGAAGCGATCAAGGGCGGCTTGAAGAGCCGTACGCAATCCATCGCGGAACGCGGCTACGACCGCGAAGACCTGGACGACGAGATCGAGGAAGAGCGCGCCGAAGCGGCGGCGCGGAAGACCCCGCTTGTTTTCGACACCGATGGCACCGCGCCGCCGGCCGCCCCGAGCGCGGCGCCGCCGCCCGCGAACGACGACCCCGCTGACAACGAAGACGACCCGCCGGAGAATTTGCCAAATGCCGCGTGACCTTCCGCTAGTCGCGAGCCTGCTTTTCGATACGCCTTTGCTCATCCATCGCGGCAAGGCGAACACCATCCTTAACGCCATTGGCCCCCGCATCCTCGACGGCCTGGCGGTGGGCGCCGCCGAACTGCCGCGCCCTCAACGCGAGGCCCGCGCCGGCCAGGGGCGTAGCTTTCGCAGCGGCGGCTACATGGCGGACAATGGAATCGCCGTGCTGCCGGTGCTCGGAACGTTGATCCGGCGCGGTTCCTGGCTGGACTCGGAGTCCGGCCTTACCAGCTATTCGGCGCTGTCCGATGCGGTCACGGAAATCATGTACGACCCGGCGGTGCGCGGGCTCATGCTTGAACTTGATTCTCCCGGCGGTGAGGCCAGCGGGTGCTTTGACCTGGCGCGCTTCATTCGCAGCGCCAGCGAGGCCACCGGTAAACCAGTGTGGGGCCACGTCAACGAAGTAGCGGCCTCGGCAGGCTACGCCGTCATAAGTTCGGCCTCGCAAATTTGGGTGCCGACCACGGGCGAGTGCGGTTCGATTGGTTGCCTCGCCGCGCATGTGGACGTGAGCGAAGCGGACAGGCTGGCCGGCGTCCGATGGAATTACATTTTCTTCGGCGCCGAGAAGGCGGACGGCAACATGCATGAGCCGTTGAGCGACCGCGCCAGGGCCACGCTACAGGCCGATGTTGACGCCCTCGGCGAAATGTTTGTGCAGCTTGTTTCGCAACATCGTGGAATCGACGCCGATAAGATCCGTGCTACGGAAGCACGCATGTTTCGCGGTGCCGAAGCGGTTGAGTCTGGCCTGGCTGACAAGTCCGGCACCTTTGACGAAGCCTTGGAAGCGTTCGCGAATAGCGTTGACGAATTGCAAACGGTTACGCCTCAAGCGTCGTCAAAATCGAAATTGAAGGTAGGGCTTATGACCAAGGTTCTTGCAAACACCCCGCCGGCCCCCGTTGTGGAG
>NZ_JAIUHK010000076.1:0-3480 GCF_020165075.1 Mesorhizobium sp. CA4 | reverse complement strand
CCCAGCCTCCATTCGCTGGCGATAAAACCGGACAACTCATGTGCTACCTAACCCGGACAACTCATGCGCTTACGACATATTTGCCGCTTCGGGGTTGACGGACCTTGGGGTTGCGAGTAGAAGCCGCGACGTCAGAACCGATGTGAGGCTCTCCTGTCCGAAGCGACACGCTTTGGAGTTTGCCTCAAACAGGGTTCGTTTTACGAGCGAAAAGACATTTCCGGCGCGCATGAAGCGGCTTCCGCTTCCTCTGCAATTTGTTCGGGCAGGACCGCGAGGCGCGGTGTGTTGCCCGAATTTGCGTATGGAAATGACGCTTTGAGCGGCCCTGACAGGGCAGACACGGAATTGAGAGACAAGAGGGTTTAATGCCTACCGTCAACCAGCTGATCCGCAAGCCGCGCCTGGCGCCGGTGAAGCGCAACAAGGTCCCGGCCATGCAGCAGAACCCGCAGAAGCGGGGCGTCTGCACGCGCGTCTACACGACGACGCCGAAGAAGCCGAACTCGGCGCTGCGCAAGGTGGCCAAGATTCGCCTGACCAACGGCTTTGAAGTGATCGGCTACATCCCGGGCGAAGGTCACAACCTTCAGGAGCACTCGGTGGTCATGATCCGCGGCGGCCGCGTCAAGGATCTGCCGGGCGTCCGCTACCACATCATCCGCGGCGTGCTCGACACGCAGGGTGTGAAGAACCGCAAGCAGCGTCGTTCGAAATACGGCGCCAAGCGTCCGAAGTAAGGGTTTCCCATGTCCCGTCGTCACAGTGCAGAAAAGCGTGAGATCAATCCGGACCCCAAGTTCGGCGATCTGGTCGTCACCAAGTTCATGAACGCCGTCATGTATGACGGCAAGAAGTCGGTTGCCGAGACCATCGTCTACGGCGCGCTGGACCAGGTCCAGGCCAAGACCAAGCAGGAGCCGGTCACCGTCTTCCACCAGGCGCTCGACAATGTCGCGCCGCATGTGGAAGTGCGCTCGCGCCGCGTCGGCGGCGCCACCTACCAGGTTCCGGTCGACGTGCGCCCCGAGCGCCGCCAGGCGCTGGCCATCCGCTGGCTTATCGCCGCGGCCCGCAACCGCAATGAGACCACCATGGTCGACCGCCTCTCGGGTGAGCTGATGGACGCGGCCAACAACCGCGGAACGGCCGTCAAGAAGCGTGAAGACACCCACAAGATGGCGGAAGCCAACCGCGCCTTCGCGCATTACCGCTGGTAACGCGAAAGAGACTGAGAGGCACCTCCCATGGCCCGCGAATACAAAATCGAAGACTACCGCAATTTCGGTATCATGGCGCATATCGACGCCGGCAAGACGACGACGACCGAGCGCGTCCTGTACTACACGGGCAAGTCGCACAAGATCGGCGAAGTCCATGACGGCGCTGCCACCATGGACTGGATGGAGCAGGAGCAGGAACGCGGCATCACCATCACGTCGGCCGCCACCACGACCTTCTGGAAGGGTCGCGACGGCAAGATGCGCCGCTTCAACATCATCGACACTCCCGGACACGTCGACTTCACCATCGAGGTCGAGCGTTCGTTGCGCGTGCTCGACGGCGCCATCGCGCTGCTCGACGCCAACGCCGGCGTTGAGCCGCAGACCGAGACCGTGTGGCGCCAGGCCGACAAGTACCACGTGCCGCGCATGATCTTCTGCAACAAGATGGACAAGATCGGTGCCGACTTCTACCGCTCGGTGGAAATGATCGGCTCGCGCCTCGGTGCGCAGGCCGTCGTCATGCAGTTGCCGATCGGCGCTGAGACCGAGTTCAAGGGCGTCGTCGACCTCGTCGAGATGAACGCGCTGGTCTGGCGTGACGAGACCCTGGGCGCCGCATGGGACGTCGTCGAGATCCCGGCTGACCTCAAGGACAAGGCCGAGCAGTACCGCGAGAAGATGATTGAAGCCGCCGTCGAGATGGACGAGACTGCGCTCGAGAACTACCTCGAAGGCAAGATGCCGTCGAATGACGAGATCCGCGCGCTGATCCGCAAGGGCACTATCGCGGTCAAGTTCTTCCCGATGTTCTGCGGCTCGGCCTTCAAGAACAAGGGCGTGCAGCCGCTGCTCGACGCCGTCGTCGAATACCTGCCGTCGCCGATCGACGTGCCGGCCATCAAGGGTGTCGACGCCAAGACCGACGCCGAGATTGAGCGCCATGCCGATGACAACGAGCCGCTGTCGATGCTGGCGTTCAAGATCATGAACGACCCGTTCGTCGGTTCGCTGACCTTTGCCCGCATCTATTCGGGCAAGCTCACCAAGGGCACTTCGCTCGACAACACGGTGAAGGGCAAGAAGGAGCGCATCGGCCGCATGCTGCAGATGCATGCGAATTCGCGCGCAGATATCGAGGAAGCCTATGCCGGCGACATCGTTGCGCTCGCCGGCCTCAAGGACACGACCACCGGCGACACGCTCTGCGATCCGCTGCATCCGGTCATCCTGGAGCGCATGGAATTCCCCGATCCGGTCATCCAGATCGCCATCGAGCCGAAGACCAAGAACGACCAGGAAAAGATGGGCCTCGCGCTGCATCGCCTGGCGGCCGAGGATCCTTCCTTCCGCGTCAAGACCGACGAGGAAAGCGGCCAGACCATCATCGCCGGCATGGGCGAATTGCATCTCGACATCATCGTCGACCGCATGCGCCGCGAGTTCAAGGTGGAAGCCAATGTCGGCGCGCCGCAGGTGGCCTATCGCGAGACGATCACCCGCACGCACGAGCAGGACTACACGCATAAGAAGCAGACCGGCGGTACCGGCCAGTTCGCCCGCGTCAAGATCATCTTCGAGCCGAACACCGAGAGCGAAGAGTTCGTGTTCGAGTCCAAGATCGTCGGCGGTGCGGTTCCGAAGGAATACATCCCGGGCGTCGAGAAGGGCATCCAGAGCGTCATGGGTTCCGGCCCGTTCGCCGGCTTCCCGATGATCGGCGTCAAGGCGACCCTCGTCGACGGCGCCTTCCACGACGTCGACTCCTCGGTGCTGGCGTTCGAAATCGCCGCCCGCGCCTGCTTCAAGGAAGCCGCTCCGCGCCTCGGCGTGCAGCTGCTCGAGCCGATCATGAAGGTCGAGGTCGTGACGCCGGAAGACTATGTCGGCGGCGTCATCGGCGACCTCAACGGCCGTCGCGGTCAG
This sequence comes from Mesorhizobium sp. CA4, assembly GCF_020165075.1. Taxonomy (NCBI): domain Bacteria; kingdom Pseudomonadati; phylum Pseudomonadota; class Alphaproteobacteria; order Hyphomicrobiales; family Phyllobacteriaceae; genus Mesorhizobium; species Mesorhizobium sp. CA4. Next base: position 331 of record NZ_JAIUHK010000076.1, on the reverse strand, counting down.
ATCCAGGGCCAGGAAGCGCGCGGCGTTGCCGTTGTCATCAACGCGATGGTGCCGCTGGCGAACATGTTCAAGTACGTCGACAATCTGCGTTCGATGTCGCAGGGCCGCGCCCAGTACACGATGCAGTTCGACCACTATGAGCCGGTTCCGACCGCGGTCGCCCAGGAAGTTCAGAAGAAATACGCGTAACTCGAGCGGGTTGCACGAGACCTTAATTCAAGGCCCGCACGGGCAGGCAGGAATGGAGAGATCACATGGCAAAAGGTAAATTCGAGCGCACCAAGCCGCATGTGAACATTGGCACGATCGGCCACGTCGATCATGGCAAGAC
>NZ_JAIUHK010000075.1:0-4314 GCF_020165075.1 Mesorhizobium sp. CA4 | reverse complement strand
AAGGACGACCAGGATCCACTCGGCCTCCTTCCCACTTCAACCATACACCAGAACCAACACACAGGATCCTCGGGTCTCCGCGTCCGCTTCGCTGCCGCTCCGCCCGTGGATGACGAAGCTGGGGGGCTGCCGCCAGCCAGCCTCACGCGCTGCGTTTCTGGACCGATTGTGCATCCAACAATTTCTGCAGCTTCGCTACCGAGTTCTGCTCGGCAAGCGGCGTGTAGACGATCAGCCGCATATCCGAGCCATCGTCGATGGACAGGCTCATATGCTCGAACGTCATCGCGCCGGCGATCGGATGCCGCAGACGCTTCAGGCCGGAGAGCCGGTGCACCACATCGCGCTGCGGCCACCATTCGCGGAACTCGGGGCTTGAGCGCATCATCAACTCGATCAGCCGTTCGAAATCCGGATCACCGGTGTATTTCGCGCTCTCGGCGCGGAACGCGGCAAGGGTCGCGCGCGCCAGCTGCTCCCAATCCACCAAAAGGTGGCGCCGGTGCGGATCGGTGAACACGCCGTGGATGATGTTGCGGGCATCGCCCTCCAGCAGGCCGTAATCACCGAAGATGGCGACGGCCGCGTCATTCCATGCCAGCACGTCCCAGCGCGGGCCGACGACATAGGCGGGCTGCAGGACCAGGCTCTGCAGCATGTGCAGCAACGGTCCTTCGACCTTGCCCTGCACGATGCGCCGCCGCTCCGGCTGCTGGCGGCCAGCGAGCGTGAACAGATGCCGCTGCTCGGCGGCGTCGAGCCGCAGCGCCTGGCAGAGAGCCGACAGCACCTCGACCGAAGGCCGCACGTCCCTGCCCTGCTCCAGCCAGGTGTACCAGGTCGTGCCGACGCCAGCGATCATCGCCACTTCCTCACGCCTCAGTCCGGGCGTGCGCCGCCGCGCGCCGCAGGCGATGCCGGCGGTATCAGGCGAAAGCCTCTCGCGACGGGAACGCAGGAAGGCGCCGAGCTCGCGCCGGCGGTGATCTTCGGGAGAATGGGCGATGGCATCCATGCGCCTATTATAGCAGTACCGATACCAGGATAAAGTTTGAACTGTTTGAGATACGCGCCGTGTCCCATCTTTCCGTTCAGAGCAGCGCAAGGAGGCTCTGAACATGGAACTCAAGGACAAGACAATTCTCGTCACCGGCTCGACCGATGGCGTCGGCCGCGTGGTCGCCGAGCGGCTCGGCGCCGGCGGCGCCCGCGTGCTGGTGCATGGCCGCGACGAAGCCCGCGGCAAGGCGACCGTGGCCGCCATAGAGGCAAAAGGCGGCAAGGCGGAATTTCTCCCCGCCGACCTGGCCTCGCTTGCCGAAGTGCGCCGCCTCGCAGAAGCGGTGCGCGCAAGGACCGATCGGCTCGACGTCCTGATCAACAATGCCGGCCTCGGTACCGGCGGCCAGGCCGCCAGCCGGCAGGTCAGCGCCGACGGCTATGAGCTGCGCTTCGCCGTCAACTATCTCGCCGGCTTCCTGCTGACGTCGGAGCTCTTGCCGCTCATCAAGGCCAGCGCGCCGGCGCGCATCGTCAATGTCGCCTCGGCCGGCCAGCAGGCGATCGATTTCGACGACGTCATGCTGACGCGAGGCTATAGCGGCGTGCGCGCCTATTGCCAGAGCAAGCTGGCGCAGATCCTGTTCACCATCGATCTGGCGGCACAGCTCGACGGCACCGGCATCACGGTCAACGCCTTGCATCCGGCAAGCTATATGGACACCACCATGGTCCGGCAGGCGGGCGTCACGCCGTGGAACTCGGTCGAGACCGGCGCCGACGCCATTCTCAACCTGGCGACGTCGCCGGCGCTCGAAGGCCGCAGCGGCCTTTACTTCGACGGCCAGCGTGAATCGCGCGCCGACGCCCAGGCCTATGACGAGAAGGCCCGCCGCCGGCTGAGAGACCTCAGCCTCGAATTGGTCGGGCACGCATCTTCAGCATCAAGGGAACGACATTCATGAACGAGACTATCGAACATTGCGTTATCATCGGCGGCTCGTCCGGCATCGGCCTTGCCACGGCCAAAAGGCTGGTCAGCCCCACGATGAAAGTCACGATTACCGGCCGTAACGAGGAGAAGCTGAAGAGCGCCTGGAAGAGCCTCGACGGCACCGTCGGCAAGGCCGCATTCGACGCCGCCAGGCCCGACGAGGTCCGGAATTTCTTCGAGCGCCTCGGGCCGTTCGATCACCTGGTTCTCGCCGCGAGCGGCGGCAAGGGCCTGGGACCGTTCGCGACGCTCGACCTCGCCGATATCGGCAGCGGCGTCGATGAAAAGGTTCGGCCGCAACTCTCCTGCCTGCAGGCGGCCCTGCCGACCTTGAACAAAGCCGGATCGGTGACTTTCATCTCGGCCGTCTCGGCGCAGATTGCCGCGCCCGGCGTGGCCGGCATCGGCGCCATCAACGGCATGCTTTTGACCGTCGCGCCGATCCTCGCCGTCGAGCTGAAGCCTTTGCGCGTCAACGTCGTGGCGCCCGGCGTCATCGACACGCCCTGGTGGGACTTTTTGCCGGACGACCAGCGGCAGGTGGTGTTTGCCGAATATGCGGGCAAGACACCGGTCGGCCGCATCGGCCGCGCCGAGGACGTCGCCGAAGCAATCGCCTTCCTGGTTTCGAACAGCTTCATGACCGGTCAGGTGCTGACCTGCGACGGCGGTCTGCGCTACGCGGCCTAGCCCGAACGCTCGCGGCCGCGGCAGCGCGGCCGCCTACATGCCCTGCGCCACCAGCGCCAGGAACCCACCGGCCAAGGCAACATTGCTGACGACGCCGTTGAGGCGGGAGGCGCGGTCCGCGCCTTGATGGTCCCAGAAATTGTGGAACATCGGCGTCGCGACGATGAGGAAGACGATCAGCGCGGCTGCCGCCAAAGCGGTCCAAAGGCCGGCGATCACCAGCGCGCCGGCCGCGATCTGCAGCACGATGCCCAGCCACAGAGCGAGCGTGGCCTGTGGGACACCACGCGCGGCCATCAGCGAGGCGACCAGCTTTCTGTTCTGGATATTGCGCAGGCCGGCAAAGACGAAGGCGCCGCCGAGCAGCAGCCGCGCCACGGCCAGAATCTCGCTCTGGGAATTCTCAAACATGCCGTTGATCCTCAAAATGAAGAAGCGTGGGCCCGTCACAGGCCCACGCTGTCGTCGGATAAACTCAGGCGGCCTTGGCTGCCGGCATCGGATGGATAGCGTGGAAGGGAATGCACAGCCGGTTCCACGTGTTGATCATGCCGAGCGCGACCGAGAGCTTGACCAGTTCCTCTTCCGAGAAATGCTCGAGCGTGCGGGCGTAGAGCTCGTCCGATACGCCTTTGTCGGCGATCAGCGTCACGGCCTCGGTCCAGGCCAAGGCGGCGCGCTCGCGCTCGGAAAACAGCGGCGATTCCTTCCAGGCCGCGACGAGATAGAGCCGGGTTTCGCTCTCGCCGTCGCGCCTTGCCTCACGGCTGTGCATCTCAACGCAGTATGAGCAGCCATTGATCTGCGAAGCCCTGAGCTTGATCAGATGCAGCAGGCTCACTTCCAGCCCGCATTCGTCGACGGCCTTGTTGAGCGCCGACACCGCCTTCATGATTTCCGGCGCCTTGGCAAAGAACTGCAGTCTCGGTTTCATCCTCTTTTCCTTTCGGGCTTGGGTGGCTTGGAGGTTCAAATCTGCTTCGGTGAAGCGGATTTCTGCGGCCGCTGGTGGCGCTCGACGAAGGCGCAACTCGCGGCATAGGATTGCGGATCGCCTTCGGCCGCGTACTCCGCCACGATATCGGACAGCTTCACTTCGGCGAGCGCCGCCCGATAGGCGCGCTCGGCCTTGAGCATCGCGACATTGATGCCGCAGGGCTTCACATAGGCGGAGGCATCGAGCTTGACCGGGCCGCGCTGGCGGATCTCGCCGCAGCGAAAGGCGGGTTCCCTGCCCTCCACTGCAAGCACAATGTCGAGCAGCGTGATGCGCTCGGCCGCCCGCGCCAGCCTGTAGCCGCCCGCCGGCCCCGGCACCGATTCCAGGATGCGCGCCGCCGTCAGTTGATTGAGATGTTTCAGGAGATAGCTCGGCGACAGACCAAACGCCTCGGCCAATGCAGCCCCCGGCATGGTGCTGTTGCCATCGACTCTGGCCAGCGTTGCGGCGCAATGGATGGCCGCTTCAACACCTTCTCCGAGCTTCATCGTGCTGATCTCCAATTCATGGATATCTTTTATCTTGGATATGTCTTATCTGCAATAAAAAAATGGAGGTACGCTCTGTTCGCGATGGCTCCGAGCGCTTGAGTTCCTCGCACCCCGCGAAGCGGGGGACGAGGAACCTAAAC
>NZ_JAIUHK010000074.1:0-5946 GCF_020165075.1 Mesorhizobium sp. CA4 | reverse complement strand
CAAGCGATTCGTGTGTCATCTCCAGCGTAGAATCACAACCGATTCCGCGCCGCAATACCTATCTTAGCGCCTATGCCGGTTGACAGGTGCGGGCCGCGGCGCCGTTCAGGATGCAGCACTGGGATCGGCGCTCGCCGAGGATGACATAGGTCGAGATCCGTGCGCCCGAGTCCTTGTTCAGATGACGTGCTCCCCTGAAATGTCCTCGCTTTGAGGTTAGCCTGTTATCCGGATGAGGAGACAGGGAAACGATTTTCCGACGAACAGATCATCGGCATTTTGAAGGAGCACCAGGCGGGGCTCTCGGCGACGGAGCTTTGCCGCAAATACGGCGTGAGCGACGCGACCTTCTACAAGTGGCGCTCAAGTATGCCGGCATGGATGTGTCGGAGGCGAAGCGGCTGAAGGCTCTTGAGGAGGAGAACGGCAAGATGAAGCGTCTGCTGGCCGATGCGATGCTCGACGACTCGATCTTGCGCGAGATGCTCGGAAAAAACTTCTGACGGCCTGGGTCAAGGAGAACTGCTGTGACCTGGGCGATTAAGAACAAGGGCTATTCGCAGCGCCGGGCCTGCGGGCTCGTCTGCATGGAGCCGCGGGTTTAGCGCTACCGTTCGAGCCGGGCCGATGACCTTGGCCTGCGCAGGCGGCTGCGGGAAATGGCCGCCGAGCGCCGGCGCTTCGGTTACCGCCGGCTGCACCTGCTCCTGAAGCGTGAAGGCGTGGCGATGAACTGGAAGAAGCTCTATCGCCTCTATCGCGAGGAGCGGCTGACGGTGCGCAAGCGGGCATTGGGCACCAGCGTGCCGGTGGCAATCCCGCAGGGCGCCAACCAGCGCTGGAGCCTCGACTTCGTCTCCGACACGCTGACCGATGGCCGCCGCTTCCGGATCCTGTGCGTCATCGACGACTTCAGCCGGGAGTGTCTGGCCACGGTCGTCGACAACTCGATGTCGGGTGAGTGTGTCGCCCCGCGAACTCGACATCATCGCCGAGCATCGCGGTTACCCTGCATGATCGTATCGGAGCTGACGTCGAATGTCATCCTGGCGTGGCGGGAGGACCGGCAGGTCGAATGGCACTACATCGCGCCGGGCAAGCCGATGCAAAATGGCTTCGTGGAAAGCTTAAACGGGAGGCTACGCGATGACTGCCTCAATGAGCGGCTCTTCACCAGGTACCGGCATGCCCGCAACAGCATCGAAGAATGGAGGATCGACTACAATGTGAATCGCCAGCACGAGCCTCGATGGGCTCACCCCGCTTGAATATGCAACCCGATCCGTCAAGGATCACAACGTGAACAGGGCTAACTTATAGATGCGGACAAAACGGGGAGCACGACACAGATCTCGACGAAATTCCATCGGCAGGATGCCTGCCTCCTCGCAATGGTCGGGCTCGAGCGTGATCGAGCCATGATAGTTGAGATTGGCCTCGGTAACGTGGATGCCGTGCAGCTTTCCGGCGACGATTTTGCGCGTTTCTTCCTCCAGAAAAGACTTGCAATGTCCCGAGCCACACGTGGCTCGCGTCCTCAGTCGTTCTCAAAGCCTATCGTGTGGTTTCTTCGGCTTGAGCGTATGAACGCTCTCTTCTGATCGCGTCGCAGGATTCGATGAAGGCGACATCCAGCAGGCAACCGAGTGGTTCCAGTCCGTGAAAGCTAGCCATCTGTGGCAGTTCATCGAGCCGGGAGATGATGAGGCCAAGTGCTTCCACGCGGTCTTTTGTTTGCTCCTGGCCAGTCACTCCTTCCTCGCCCGTTGAGTTGATGTGGTCTGCCAGCGAACAGGCTTGCGCGTCGAGGGTCGGCGCAAGTTGGTCTGCGTCGAAAGGACTTCCTGCGATCCCGGTTCATGTCCTCTCCTTCAGTTCAGATGCCTGCTGCAGTTCCGGTCGGCTGGCCCCGTGTCGAGGATGGGAGCTGTGGGTAAGCCATCCGACCGAGATAAGGTCGACGCCGGTCGCCGCAATTGCCGGAGCCGTTTTCGGTGTCATCCGACCCGACGCCTCGGTGAGAGCCCTGCCGGCGGCCATCGCCACCGCCTGGCCAAGATCCTCGAGGGACATCGCTTGGTTCACGAGCTAATTTTCTGGCTGCCCGAAGGGTATTATGCCGGCCCTCAGCTGGTTCGCACTTCCGTTCCGGCGGTGCCGATTAGCGGCGAGCGATCAGCGGGCAGAGCTGGCTAACTAACCGTGGACGACGGCACACTTCATGGCAGCCATTCGGAGTTCTGTGTCCGAAGCCTGAAGAGCGCTGTGATAGTTTTCCCGCAGTTTATCGACGACTCCGGCGAGCGGAACAGGGCGGTGGTGGGGCTGATAATCTCGAAAGGATCTTCGAGCACCTGGCTAAACGAGGCCTTGAAGGGTTGAGGGGACGGTCTGGAGATGGATTACCCGCAGTTTTCAAAACCCCCATTCGGATGTACGCCGCAAAGATAAGCGCTCACATAGGCAAACGACCGTAGTCCGGCTCAGCCCCCGATTGCAGCGGGGGCACGCTGCACTTAAGGTCAGAAAGCAATCCGTCCGTCAGTCCGTAGACCCAGCCGTGAATCCGCACCCGCTTGCCGCGTTTCCATGCCCGCTGCACGATGGGCGTGCGTTCAAGGCGTGCCACTTGGTTGCGCGTGCTCATTTCACAGACGAACTTGAGGCGCGAAGTCATGTCGGGGAGGCGGTCCAGTTCGTCCCTGTTCTGTTCGGCCACATCGCGAATGGGCTGCAGCCAATGGTCGATGATGCCGTGCCGTTCTCCGTCGAGCGCAGCTCGGATGCCGCCGCAGCCATAATGGCCGCAGACGATCACGTGTGACACTTCCAAGACGTCGATCGCATATTCAAGCACCGATAGCAGGTTCAAGTCGCTCGGGTGAACCAGATTAGCGACGTTCCGGTGGACGAAGACCTCACCCGGTTCCAAGCCGGTGATCGTGTTGGCCGGCACCCGGCTGTCCGAACAGCCGATCCAGAGGTATTGCGGCCGCTGAAGATGGAAAGCCGTTCGAAATAGCGGGGGTCCTCGCGGCGGCGTTCCTCCGACCAGGCCCGGTTTTTCTCGAACAGCTCATTTAGCACGTCATTACCTCTTATGGATCAGCTTTTGCCCGCCGCAGGCCAATACACCTCTTTTGTCGGGAGGGACACGCATTTGGCGGCACCCCCTTCAGCTTAAACGGTCCTGATGCGATACGGGAAGAGGGTAGCCGCCTACGCCGGAGCAACCGTCCGGCGGGCTTCAGAACGCGCCGCCAATCAAGTCCTTCAAGCAGCGCCGACAACTGAGCGGCCGTTAGCCGCATCACGCCATCCTGCACTTTCGGCCAGCGGAACTCGCCATCCTCCAGCCGCTTCGCATAAATGCAGACGCGGGTGGCGTCCCAGAAGATCAGCTTGATCCGATCCGTCCGTTTCGCGCGGAAGACATAGACTGCACCACTGAACGGATCGGCACCTATCTTCTCGCGCACCATTGCGGCGAACCCCTCCGGCCCGCCATTTCGGACAATGGCTTCAGCGCACCAAGATACCATTGCCGAAGTTGATGACGATGCCATTCGCCGCTTTTCGCGGCATCCGCCGGCCGATTATCTCTCCACCAGATATGTGAACCGAGCGCGGCGGTTCGTGAGCTTTCTGGTGGAATGCAGGGGGGTGATGCAGTTGAGTTGGATATGCCGCGTGGGAATGACGCTGGCGAGGCGGCCATCGACTATCCGCGGGATGCTCGACCACCTGCCGTCCGGTGAGCAGATTTTTCTACGAACCCTTGCCATCGTCAGCCCTGCTCTTGTAAGGGGGGGTATCGACGATGCGCCTTCCCGAGGCGCCAATCTGCTCCGGCACTCGGCAGCGACCAACGCAAGGTTCCCCCCTCGCGACCGTGTGGCATAGATTGAGCAAGCCACGCTGGCTGACCAGATCCTGCTCCAGCCCTTCCCAAAGCTTCATCGAGAATTCTTAGAACGGCTCGTGCCGGGCAAAAGGTAATTGGAACGAACTATCGTGGTGTTACGGCCGAAATTACCGCCCCCGATCCACTCTTCTTGACGACCGCCACCTTTGCCTCGCCGAACTCCTTGGCAAGATAGTATGCCGTGCAAGCCCGTGCCCGCCGCCACCGATCACCACGATGTCGTATTTCCGCTTGGGTTCCAGCTCGCGCCATACGGGCTTCCCGCCACAGTGACCTGTTGTTGCCTCGTCAATGATTTTGAAGCCGGAATAGCGCATCGCTTCCTCTTCTTGGGATTTCGCTGCATTTCAGGTGTCTATGGACATCTGCCCCGTCGCTTTCGGACGACTACCCCTTCCATTTCGGACATGTCGGACGTGTTCTAGACATGGCATTGGAGCGCAACTGAACGAGTCCGTTTGACAACTATCCTGCCGGGTAGGCAGAACCTATCCGGCCAATAAATCATTTTCTATCCGGACAGGTGTTGTAGGCGGTTGTCTGCCGACTCATGCTTCCTGCGACGACCAAAAGCGGGTCAGCCGCTTGTGCAGGAGGATTTTATGGCCGGTTACACTCATCTATTCGTTCCGGGGCCCACCAATGTCCCGGAGGCTGTACGCCAGGCAATGAACCTCCCAATGGAGGACATGCGCGCCGCTTCATTCCCCAATCTGACGCTACCGCTGTTCGAGGACATCAAAAAGGTCTTCAAGAACGAGACCGGCCGCGTCTTCATCTACCCCTCCTCGGGCACCGGTGCCTGGGAGGCGGCGATGACCAATGTGCTCAGCCCCGGCGACAGGGTGTTGATGTCGCGCTTCGGCCAGTTCTCGCATCTGTGGGTCGACATGGCCGAGCGGCTCGGCTTCGATGTCGATGTCATCGATTGCGAATGGGGCACTGGCGTCCCGCTCGAGCTCTATGCCGAGAAGCTTCGGGCCGACAAGGCGCACCGCATCAAGGCTGTCTTCTGCACCCAGAACGAGACCGCGACCGGCGTCACCAGCGACGTCGCCGGCTGCCGCGCCGCGCTCGACGCGGCGCACCATCCTGCCCTTCTCTTCGTCGACGGCGTTTCCTCGATCGGCTCGATCGACTTCCGCCAGGAGGAATGGGGCGTCGACTGCGCCGTCAGCGGCTCGCAGAAAGGCTTCATGCTGCCGGCCGGCCTCGGCTTCCTGTCGGTCAGCACGAAGGCGCTTGCCGCTTCGCGGGTGGCGACACACCGGCACTGCTACTTTTCCTTCGAGGACATGATCCGCGCCAATGATGCCGGCTACTTCCCTTACACGCCGGCGACCCAATTGCTGCGCGGCCTGCGTGCCTCGCTCGACCTGATCGCCGAGGAAGGACTGGAAAACATCTTCTCCCGTCACCATCGCTTGGCAGAAGGCGTGCGCAAGGCCGTCGACGCCTGGGGCCTGAAGCTCTGCGCCAAGACAGCGCAATGGCACTCCGACACGGTCAGCGCGATCCTGGTGCCGGAAGGCATCGACAGCGCCAATATCGTCAAGCGCGCCTACGGAGCCTACCAGACCTCACTTGGCGGCGGTCTCAACAAGGTGGCCGGCAAGGTCTTCCGCATCGGCCATCTCGGCTGGCTGAACGAGGTGATGGTGCTGGCCTCGCTGTCGGCCGCAGAAATGGCGCTGCTCGATTGCGGCGTGCGCCTGGCCCCTGGCTCGGGCGTGGCGGCGGCGATCGAGCATTTCCGCCGCACGGCCGACGTGCCGGTCGCCAAGGCGGCGTGAGGAGCGCATCATGAGCCACACCATCAATCATTTGAAGAAACTGCGGCTGCAGCGCAGCGAGCTCGCCGTCCCGGGCTCCAGCCCGGAAATGATCGACAAGGCGGCGAACAGCGCCGCCGACTTCGTCTTCCTCGACATCGAGGACGCGGTGGCGCCGCCCGACAAGGAGCGCGCCCGCAAGAACATCATCCAGGCGCTGAACGATATCGACTGGCGCGCCAAGGGGAA
>NZ_JAIUHK010000073.1:0-5954 GCF_020165075.1 Mesorhizobium sp. CA4 | reverse complement strand
GCGACATCGTTGGCGCGAGCCACCTCGAAAGCGCAAATTTCAAGCCATGCCAAAGCTATCTTAGCGCATATGCCCTCAAGGGGGGAGATTGGCAGCTTGGGCGCCGGCGCCCTTCCTGCCTCGATTATTAGCGAAAGCGGACGCGACATCGATCTCCCCCCTTGAGGGGGAGATGGCCGGCAGGACAGAGAGGGGGGCCTCGCGCCGCCGTATCTTATCTCTGCACCCCTACCACGGCACCACGCTAATCTCCGGCCAGAACGCCTGCGCCCTTCTCCCCTTCGCCTCATGCGTCCGCTGATTGTCCAGCACCCGGTTCGGCGTGATGCGGAACGAAAAAAGGTCGTCGAGCCCAAACGGCGCCACCAAATCCAGGCACCCCTCGGTATCGTACCGCACCCCGACCGCATGCGTCTTCGACGCAAAATGGCTCACCGATTCACTCGCGCTGGCATAGCGCGGGCATTCCTGCCCGAACTTCTGCGGATACCACAGATGCACCCGCGCCTGGTTGCGCACCTCGACCGGCAACGACAAGCCCGCGAAATGCGCAGCCGCCCGGCGGATCACCGCGTCCTCCGCCTCGTAGGATAAATCCGTGTCATCGAAATAGAACAGGTCGACATCCTTGATGCCGTAGCCCGGCGGCTTGCCGGTCAGGTGGTTCCAGACGCTGTTGTAGAGCACGCCGGAAACCACCAGCCAATCGGGCAGCGCGAGTTGGCGCACGCGCGTCAGTGTTTCATTGAGCAGCGGGTCGCGCGCAACGATGGTGAGGAATGCCGCGCGCTGCTCTTCGAAGGCAAGGCCGGAATAGCGGAGATGGTGCATCGCTCTTTTGGAGAGCGATTCGCCATGCTCCGGCAATCCTCAGAAGCAATTCCAGGAAAAGTGCACAGCGGTTTTCCGCCCGGAATTGTATAAAGCAGAGACTCGCTACGCCCTCAGCACGCCACCCGTCTGCTTGTTGACGTTCTCGACGATGCGTTTTGCGAGCGCCTCGAAATCCTCGTCGGTCAGCGTTTTTTCGACCGGCTGGATCGAAACCTCGATGGCGATCGACTTCTTGGCCGCGCCGAGCGAGGCGCCTTCAAAGACGTCGAACACCGAAACGCCGGTGACCAGTTTCTTGTCGGCCGCGAGCGCTGCCCGCACCAGCGTGCCGGCTTCCACCGACCTGTCCACGACGAAAGCAAAATCGCGCTTCACCGCCTGGAACGGCGAGAGCTCCAACTTCGGCTTGGTGCGCGTCGGCTTGGCCTTCGGTTCCGGCACGGCGTCGACGAAAACCTCGAAGCCGCAGATCGGGCCGGAGGCGTCGAGCGTTTCGAGCGTTTTCGGATGGAACTCGCCGAATGTGCCGAGCACCGTCTTTGGCCCAAGCTTGATCGTTCCTGAACGTCCCGGGTGATACCAGGCCGGGCCGCCGGGCTCGATCTGCAGCCGGTCGACCGGCGCGCCGCAGGCTTCGAGCGCTGCGATTGCGTCCGCCTTGGCGTCGAACACGCCGACCGGCCCGGCATTGCCGGACCAACTGCGGCCCGAGCCGTCGAGCTTGGCCGTGCCGCGCCGCACGCCGGCTGCGACGCGCCGCTGCTGGTCGGCCAAGTCGCCCTCATAGGTACCGGAGACCTCGAACAGTGCCACATCGCCGATGCCGCGGTCGGCATTGCGCTGCGCGGCCGCGATCAGCCCCGGCAGCAGCGAAGGCCGCATGTCGGACATGTCGGCGGCGATCGGGTTGGCGAGTTTCAGGCCGTTCTGGCCGCCGCCGAACAGCTCGGCGTGCTTTGCGGGGATGAACGACCAGGTGACGGCCTCCATCATGCCGCGCACGGCCAGCGCGCGCTTGGCCGAACGGGTGCGTAGCTGCAGCGTGGTCAGGATCTTGCCGTTGACCGCGTCATGCGAGGTAAGCGGCTGCGGCGCTATGTTGTCTACGCCGTGGATGCGCATCACCTCCTCGACCAGATCCGCCTTGCCGTCGATATCCGGCCGCCAGGACGGCACCTTCACCTCGACGGTATCGCCCGAGCTGCGCGGCTCGAAGCCGAGCCGCGTCAGGATGCTGAGCGCTTCCTCTCTTGGCACCTCGATGCCGGTCAGCCGCTTCACTTCCGAGAGCGGGAAGAAGATGATCTTCGGCTTGTGGCCGGCATAGCCCGCCACTTCGATTTCCGTCGGCGTGCCGCCGCAAAATTCGAGCACCAGCTTGGTCGCAAGCTCCACGCCCGGCACCATGAACTCAGGGTCGACGCCGCGCTCGAAGCGGTAGCGCGCATCGCTGATGATGCCGAGCGTGCGGCCGGTGCGGGCCGTCGTGATCGGGTCCCAGAGCGCCGATTCGATCAGCACGTCAGTGGTGTTCTCATCGCAGCCCGAATGCTCGCCGCCCATGATGCCGGCGATCGATTCGACGCCATTGTCATCGGCGATAACGCACATTTCCGGCGTCAGCGTGTATTCGCGCCCGTCAAGCGCCAGCACCGTCTCGCCTTGCTTGGCGCGACGCACCACGAGATTGCCGGCGACCTTGTTGGCATCGAAGACATGCAGCGGCCGGCCGCGGTCGAAGGTGACATAGTTGGTGATGTCGACCAGGGCGCTGATCGGGCGCAAGCCGATGGCGATCAGCCGCTGTTGCAGCCATTTCGGCGATGGGCCGTTCTTCACCCCGTTCACCAGCGTCAGCGCGAAGCCGGGGCAGAGTTCCGGCGCCTCGATCTTGACCTTGACCGGGCACATGCCGTTGCCGACATGCGGCATGATCGCACCGCCGGTAAGCCGGCCAAGCCCGCTCGCCGCGAGGTCGCGCGCGATGCCGTAGACGCTGGTCGCGTCCGGCCGGTTCGGCGTCAGATTGATCTCGATCACCGGATCGTCGAGATGCGCGTAGGCGGCGAAGCTGGTGCCGACCGGCGCGTCCTGCGGCAAATCGATGATGCCGTTATGCTCGTCGGAGATTTCCAGCTCGCGTTCCGAGCACATCATGCCGTGGCTTTCGACACCGCGGATCTTGCCGACCGAGAGCGTCACGTCGATGCCGGGAATATAGGTGCCGGGCACCGCGAAGGCGCCGATCATGCCCGCGCGGGCATTGGGCGCACCGCACACGACCTGCACCGGCGGCTTGCCGTCGCCGGTGTCGACGGTCAGCACGCGCAGCCGGTCGGCGTCCGGATGTTGCACTGCCGTCAGCACCTTCGCGATGACGAAGGGTTTCAGGCCGGCCTTGTCGTCGACATGCTCGACTTCGAGGCCGATCGCGGTCAGCCGCTCGACGATCTCGGCGAGCGAGGCGTCGGTCTCGAGATGGTCCTTGAGCCAGGAGAGGGTGAATTTCATGACTGTGTTTCCGAGGGTCTTTGTTCTTCGGGCCGGGGCACGCTGGTCTTAAGCTCGCGCGGCAGCGCATCGGGCATGTGCAGGAAAGATAGCTGCTCGCGCACATGCGCATGCACGGTCGGCCTGAAATAGGCCGGCATGTCCATGGCGCCGATCATGAAATAGATCCGGTTGTCGAGCCGCTGGTCGGTATAGGCGATAGGCGAGCCGCAAATGCCGCAGAACGAGCGCTCCACCGGGCCGTTGCGGTAGCTTTTCAGCGATTTGCCATTGAGCGCGACCTGGTCGGCCATGAAGCCGACAAAGGCCGACACCGGCGCGCCGCTGGCCCGCCGGCAATCGCCGCAATGGCAATAGCTGATGTGATGCGGCTCGGCCGAGGCCTCGAACCGCACCGCGCCGCAACGGCAGCCGCCGGTGTGAGGTGCCGTCATGCAGACAGCCCCCCGAACAGCGTCGGCAGGTCGAGCGGCCGGAAGCCGTAATGCGCGAGCCACCGCACGTCGGCATCGAAGAAGGCGCGCAGGTCCGGCATGCCGTATTTCAGCATGGCGATGCGGTCGATGCCCATGCCCCAGGCAAAGCCCTGATATTCGTCGGGGTCGAGGCCGCCGGCGCGCAGCACGTTGGGATGCACCATGCCGCAGCCCAGGATCTCCATCCAGTCGGACCCTTCGCCGAAGCGCACTTCGCCGGGACGCGAGCGGTCGCACTGGATGTCGACCTCGAGGCTCGGCTCGGTGAACGGGAAGAAGGACGGGCGGAAGCGCATCTTGACCGACGGCACCTCGAAGAAGGCCTTGCAGAACTCCTCCAGCACCCACTTCATGTTGGCGACATTGGCCGATTTGTCGACCACCAGCCCCTCGACCTGATGGAACATCGGCGAGTGAGTGGCGTCCGAATCCTGCCGGTAGGTCTTGCCGGGGATGACGATGCGGATCGGCGGCTTCTGCCGCTCCATGGTGCGGATCTGGACGGGCGAGGTGTGCGTGCGCAACAGCTTGCGCTCGCCCTTCTCGTCCGGCTGGAAGAAGAAGGTGTCATGCATCTCGCGTGCCGGATGCCCCTCGGGGAAATTCAGCGCCGTGAAATTGTAATAGTCCGTCTCGATATCCGGGCCTTCGGCGATCGCGAAGCCGAGGTCGCCGAAGATGGCGGCGATCTCGTCGATCACCTGGCTGATCGGATGGATGCGGCCGCGCTCGGCCGGCGACTGGCGAACGGGGAGCGTGACATCGACCTTCTCGGCGGCGAGCCGCGCGGCGATGGCCACATCCTTCAGTTCGGCCTTGCGCGCGGCGAGCGCCTCGGTGATGCGGTTCTTCAGGCCGTTGATCGCCGGGCCCTTCACCTGCCGCTCCTCGGCGCTCATGGCGCCCAGCGTCTTCAGCATTTCGGAGACCGAGCCCTTCTTGCCGAGCGCCGAGACGCGCACCGCCTCGATTGCCGGTTCGTCGGCCGCAGCCGCGATGTCGGCCATCAGGGAAGCTTCAAGGGTTTCAAAATTTCCAGCGGTGGCGTTCACGGCGAAACTCTCTCGATCGGGTAACCACCGTGGTTCGGTGCGTCACCATTTTGGTTACATCGGGCATAAGAAAAACCCGCGCCAGCCGTGCCAGCGCGGGTTCCCCAAATCAGAATTGCGTATGCTTGGGAAGCGCTGGCTTAGGCGACAGCGCTCTCAAAAGCGTTCGGCGTGGTGTTCTTCAGATATTCGAGCGCGACCTTGGCCTTGGCCACCAGCGCGGCGAAAGCCTGCGGCTCGTGGATGGCCATGTCCGAAAGAACCTTGCGGTCGATCTCGATGCCGGCCTTGTTGAGGCCGTCGATGAAGCGGCCATAGGTCAGGCCATGCTCGTGGGTCGCGGCATTGATGCGCTGGATCCACAGCGCGCGGAAAGAGCGCTTGCGGTTCTTGCGGTCGCGATAGGCATATTGCAGCGACTTCTCCACCGCCTGCTTGGCGATGCGGATGGTGTTCTTGCGGCGGCCGTAAAAGCCCTTGGCGGCTTTCAGGACCTTCTTGTGCTTGGCGTGGGCGGTGACGCCTCTCTTTACGCGTGCCATGTCATGATCTCCTTAAAAAGCAATTCCAGGAAAAGTGTGTAGCGGTTTTCCGTTCGGAATTGCGTCAAACAAATGCGTCCAGGCCGAAATGCTCAGAGGCCGTTCGGCAGAAAATTCTTGATGACCTTCTTGCCGTCCGGTTCAGCCAGAACCATCGTGCCGCGGGCATCGCGAATGAACTTGTTGGAACGCTTGATCATGCCGTGGCGCTTGCCGGCGGCAGCCGACAGCACCTTGCCGGTGGCAGTAATCTTGAACCGCTTCTTGGCGGCCGATTTGGTCTTCATCTTGGGCATTTTGCTACTCCGTATTGGTGGCGCACCATCGCGCTTCTTGTCTCGCTTCGGGCCGACCAAAGCCCGAAAAGCAAATGAAACCGCCACGGCATGCCCTGCCGGGCGGTTTTCTTGAAACCGCGGTCCTATAGATCAAAGACGGCCAGTACGCAACACCTCAAGCCATGCGTGTCGTAAGCGCATGAGTTGTCCGGGTTAGGTAGCACATGAGTTGTCCGGTTTTATCGCCAGCGAATGGAGGCT
>NZ_JAIUHK010000072.1:2500-6285 GCF_020165075.1 Mesorhizobium sp. CA4 | reverse complement strand
TTGGTTGCGGGGACAGGATTTGAACCTGTGACCTTCAGGTTATGAGCCTGACGAGCTACCGGGCTGCTCCACCCCGCGTCAACCACGAGCAAGCGTTTGCTTGCGAACACGAGCAAGCGTTTGCTTGCGTCCTTGGAGGTAAGTTTGATCTTACCTTGTTCAATGGGTCGGCCAAATGAAAGGGCCGCTTGCGCGGCCCCGATCCCGTTTGGCGGGCCTTAGATCGTAGAGAGAAGATTTGTCTTCATCCGGATCCTGTGGATCTGGGTGTGAGCTGAACATGCGCTTTGCAGACCTGGCAGCGACCTACTCTCCCGCGTCTTGAGACGAAGTACCATCAGCGCTGGAGCGTTTCACGGCCGAGTTCGGAATGGGATCGGGTGCAGCCGCTCCGCCATAACCACCAGGTCGGCAAAACGCATGTTCAAATCGAGAAGCTGTTCAAGCGCGATCCGAGGATCGTCGCAGCGACGATCCAAGGATCGTCGCGTTTGTGCCTTTGACGTTCTTTCAGCATGGCGCCCTCCGAAGCGAAGCTTCGCAAGGCCGACCGGCCGTCGGCGCTGATGCGCCGCACCCACGTAGCGCCGCCCGAAGGGCGGAACAAGCGTGAGTGAGAATGGCGACAATCCTTCGGATTGCGCCTTGATGGATATAAGTAATGAGAACGATCAAGCCTATCGAACTATTAGTACCGGTAAGCTTCAAGCGTTGCCGCTCTTCCACACCCGGCCTATCAACGTGGTCGTCTTCCACGGTTCTCAGGGAATACTCGTTTCAAGGTGGGTTTCCCGCTTAGATGCCTTCAGCGGTTATCCCGTCCGGATATAGCTACCCTGCAATGCGGCTGGCGCCACAACAGGTCCACCAGAGATCCGTCCATCCCGGTCCTCTCGTACTAGGGACAGATCCTTTCAATATTCCTACACCCACGGCAGATAGGGACCGAACTGTCTCACGACGTTCTGAACCCAACTCACGTACCGCTTTAAATGGCGAACAGCCATACCCTTGGGACCTGCTCCAGCCCCAGGATGCGATGAGTCGACATCGAGGTGCCAAACAACCCCGTCGATATGGACTCTTGGGGGTCATCAGCCTGTTATCCCCGGCGTACCTTTTATCCGTTGAGCGATGGCCCTTCCACGCGGGACCACCGGATCACTATGACCGACTTTCGTCTCTGCTCGACTTGTCAGTCTCGCAGTCAGGCAGGCTTATGCCATTGCACTCAGCGAACGATTTCCGACCGTTCTGAGCCCACCATCGCGCGCCTCCGTTACTCTTTAGGAGGCGACCGCCCCAGTCAAACTACCCACCATACATTGTCCCGGACCCGGATAACGGGCCGCGGTTAGACATCCATAGTGATAAGGGTGGTATTTCAAGGGTGGCTCCACCTGAGCTGGCGCCCAGGCTTCAAAGCCTACCACCTATCCTACACATGCCACTACGAATGCCAATGTAAAGCTATAGTAAAGGTGCACGGGGTCTTTCCGTCTAACCGCAGGAACCCCGCATCTTCACGGGGAATTCAATTTCACTGAGTCTATGCTGGAGACAGCGGGGAAGTCGTTACGCCATTCGTGCAGGTCGGAACTTACCCGACAAGGAATTTCGCTACCTTAGGACCGTTATAGTTACGGCCGCCGTTTACTGGGGCTTCGATTCAGAGCTTGCACCCCTCCTCTTAACCTTCCAGCACCGGGCAGGCGTCAGACCCTATACGTCGCCTTGCGGCTTCGCAGAGCCCTGTGTTTTTGATAAACAGTCGCTACCCCCTGGTCTGTGCCACCCTCCTCTGCTTGCGCAGAAAAGGGTCACGCTTCTTCCGAAGTTACGCGTGCAATTTGCCGAGTTCCTTCAGCATAGTTCTCTCAAGCGCCTTGGTATACTCTACCTGACCACCAGTGTCGGTTTCGGGTACGGTCTATAAGGAGGAGCTATTTCCTGGAACCACTCCGCTGCCCGTTCAATCCGATAAGATTGGACAACTTGTGTGATCCGTCACTACCTCCAGGCCCACGAATATTAACGTGGTTCCCATCGACTACGCGTTTCCGCCTCGTCTTAGGGGCCGGCTAACCCTGCTCAGATTAACTTTAAGCAGGAACCCTTGGTCTTTCGGCGGGGGAGTCTCTCACTCCCCTTACGTTACTCATGTCAGCATTCGCACTTCTGATACCTCCACCGCCCCTCACGGGTACGGCTTCATCAGCTTACAGAACGCTCCGCTACCGCTCGTGATTGCTCACGAACCCTAAGCTTCGGTGTATGGCTTTAGCCCCGTTACATTTTCGGCGCAAAGACCCTTATTTAGACCAGTGAGCTGTTACGCTTTCTTTAAATGATGGCTGCTTCTAAGCCAACATCCTGGTTGTTTTGGGATCCTCACATCCTTTCCCACTTAGCCATAACTTGGGGACCTTAGCTGTAGGTCAGGGTTGTTTCCCTTTTCACGACGGACGTTAGCACCCGCCGTGTGTCTGCCGACTAGTACTCCCAGGTATTCGGAGTTTGGTTAGGTTTGGTAATCCGGTGAGGACCCCTAGCCCATCCAGTGCTCTACCCCCTGGGGTATTCGGTCGACGCTCTACCTAAATAGATTTCGCGGAGAACCAGCTATTTCCGAGTTTGATTGGCCTTTCACCCCTAGCCACAAGTCATCCCGAACTATTGCAACAGTTATGGGTTCGGTCCTCCAGTAAGTGTTACCTTACCTTCAACCTGCTCATGGCTAGATCACTCGGTTTCGGGTCTAATGCGACGAACTGAACGCCCTGTTCAGACTCGCTTTCGCTGCGCCTACACCTAGCGGTTTAAGCTTGCTCGTCACACTAAGTCGCTGACCCATTATACAAAAGGTACGTGGTCACCCTTGCGGGCTCCCACTGTTTGTAGGCAATCGGTTTCAGGTACTCTTTCACTCCCCTTGTCGGGGTGCTTTTCACCTTTCCCTCACGGTACTAGTTCGCTATCGGTCATGCACGAGTACTTAGGCTTGGAAGGTGGTCCTCCCAATTTCAGACAGGATTTCACGTGTCCCGCCTTACTCGAGGACGATTGATCGCATTACGCGTACGGGGCTGTCACCCGCTATGGCCCTACTTTCCAGAAGGTTCCGCTTGTCTCTCAATCGCCACTGGCCTGGTCCGGGTTCGCTCGCCACTACTTCCGGAGTCTCGGTTGATGTCCTTTCCTACGGGTACTTAGATGTTTCAGTTCCCCGCGTTCGCCACTTTATCCCTATGTATTCAGGATAAGTTACCTATAGCGATACTTGGAAACCACAGCGGCAAAAGCACAACCTCAAAGAGATCGTCCCTGCCGCTCTGATTTTCCAAGTACCTTAGGTGGGTTTCCCCATTCGGAAATCTACGGATCAAAGGGTATTCGCACCTCCCCGTAGCTTATCGCAGCGTATCACGTCCTTCATCGCCTGTGCATGCCAAGGCATCCACCAATTGCCCTTAAGACACTTGATCGTTCTCATTGCCAATACCCATCGCGCGATCTCGAAGAGATCGTCGCATAAGCGCAATCCCGAAGGGATTGTCGCCTGAGCCAGATCCTGTGCGGGATCTCGCTTCAATGGAATTGGCACAAAAAGACCAGCTTCTCGAGATCGGTTCGAGGGCGCGGTTAGGCAAACCCATCATATGCAAGGGATTGAGCGTCCCTTGCGACAAATCATGGCCCTTTCGGGACCCATGAAGTTCGAACAAATCTTCTCTTTACGATGTCAAACAGAACAGGCGCAGAGCCAAGAAGCTCGACGCAAACTC
>NZ_JAIUHK010000071.1:0-8143 GCF_020165075.1 Mesorhizobium sp. CA4 | reverse complement strand
CTATAAGGACGGCACCATGATGCTGCTCGGCGACGCCAAGAAGATGACCGAGGAAATCGTCAAGGCGATGGATCACTAAATTGATGCGCGCCGCCAACTGCCCTTCTAAGGTTCGATTAACGCGGCATCTTTCCCGCCTCCCTGAACAATGTCAGATCGCGCGGGTGGTTGACTATAACTCGCTGGATTGCCGGTATGATTGGTGTTGAAGGACCGGTTTACAGTCGATACGGACTATGCATCGCCGCGGTGCAAGCAGCGGACCCGTTGCCAGTTTCGAGAGTAGATATGAAGGAAGCTGCAGCGACTGACATCTGGGTAATGTGTGCTTTACGGAATCTCGGGATCAGTTGTCGCAATGCGTTGGATCGATGCCATTGAGCCTGAACGATTATACATAGTTGCACCTGTTCTATCTCAGCGCCTGTGATTGCTTTAGAAGCCAGTCCACAAGAGTTCTCACGTGCTTCCGAAGCATTTTCCCCGGCTGTGCCAGCACATAGAACCCGTTCTGGGTGGTCACTTCGACCGGCAGGGGGCGGCAAAGCTGGCCCTGTTCGAGCAGGAATATGTTCGTCATAGACCATCCAATGGCGATACCTTCCCCTGCCATTGCGGCTTGCAACACCAGCTGATAGTCATTGAACACGACGGTGGGCTCAATAGACTTTGAAGTCATCTGCAGGGCAGCATAGAATTCTGGCCAGTTTATTCTCCGGCGGTTTGGATCCTCGTAAGATAGCAACTTGTGATTTAAGAGATCTGAGACGTCATTCAGCGGTGGGGACTCTGCTAGGTAGGCGCGAGAGCAAACCGGGAAAACGGTCTCCTTGGCCATCAGCCAAGCGTTCTTGCGATCTGTCGTTAGTGGCAACAAGCGAATGGTGAGATCGATGGCGTCGTCGGGCTCAACATCTTTGTCAATTGTCAGGATCTTGAGCTTTATGCCAGGATGCATTTTGTGAAAGTCTCGTAATTGAGGCATGAGCCAATAGGTTGCCATTGACGTCGACGCGGCAACTGAGACGAAGCCCAGCTCACGTTTGCCTATTGCATCGATAGTGTCCTCGATTTGAGCGAAGCCGCCGCTGACCGCTCTGAAAAGCAACTGTCCATCCGGTGTCATACTCACGCCGCGGTTCGCACGGATGAACAATTGAGTGCCGAGATGGCGCTCAAGCTTCCGTATCGAATGCGATATGCTTGATTGGGTGACGTTGAGATCTTCGGCCGCCCTCCCAAAATTTCGAGTCTTCGCGGCGGCAAGGAACGCGAAGAGAGATTGCGGAGAAGGGATTTTACTTCGCAGGCCAGACATGAAAGGAATTCATGTCACGGGGAATCTTTCACGTCTACAAATTTCTTGCAGGAATGCGAGCAGAGCGGCGGGGCGTCTAAGCGGCGCCTCCGCAATCCCTGCAAGCAGAATTTCAGCATGCGTAGTTCCTGTTTGTTGCGTAATTCTCTATCGGCGCCCCATGCGCATCTCTCCAACGCCCGCTCTTGACACTGCCGACAGCCGGGTCTCATCGTGGGCTAGCAAGTCGCAACCCATGCTTCTCGAACTCCGGGGAGGAGAAGATCGTTCGAAAATATTATGGGCTACCACCCCTGAACACTTTGGCCGTTTTTGAGGCTACGGCCCGACATGCGAGCTTTAAGCAAGCGGCGGACGAGTTGAACGTGACAACGGGGGCGATCAGCCGCCAAATCAAGGCATTGGAAGACGAACTCGGCGTCAAGCTGTTCACTCGCGGAACAACTGGTGTAAACCTCACGCCGACTGGGCAGGACCTTTTTTCCGAGATCGCTGCCGCTTTTTCACGATGTTCCGAAGCGATTTGGGCGGCCAAGTCAGGACAACGGGAAGAGAGCGTCACGTTTGCCTGCACCGATGCTTTTGCGACATTTTGGCTTATGCCCAGAATGGTAGATTTCTGGACTAGGCATCCAACCATATCGGTCAATTATCTGATCTCAGAACAGACCCGCGATTTTCGTAATGCAGAGGTTGATCTGTTCGTCCGCTCAGCGACCGGCGCGTGGCCGAACGAGAATGCCGAACCGCTCTTCGAGGATTCGATCTATCCGGTGTGCGGGGTAGGCTTTGCTATTGAGCACCAGGGCATACACCCATCGGAACTTTCGCGCTTGCCGCTCCTTCACATGGACTGGACCAATCCGGATTGGCCTTTATGGCAGGATTTCCTCCAGGCCGCCTCGGTGCCCAGCGAAGGCCTGCGCGGAAAGCGGTTTGGCAAATATGCGGTGCTCCTTACGGCTGCGGAAGCCAATCAGGGTGTGGCTCTCGGTTGGGATTCGCTGGTGCGCCCGTTGATTGAAGAGGGCAGGCTCGTTCGGCTGACGGAGTTGTCCATGCGGGATCCGGTTGGCTTTTGCCTCGCCTGGAATAGTAAGAAACGTCTCTCGGAGTCTGCGGTAAAGCTGAAGGCCTGGCTCGTCGAGCAAGCACAATCTGGGATGCATGTGCAGCCAGAATGAAGTGCGAAGTGAGGACAACCCGGCTCTGATCGAACCCAAACCCAATCCCTTAGAGCCTGACTCGAAACGGTTAAGTGCGAGGTGGAGCTGCGCGGCGGCGGAGCATGAGGCGGATGGAGGCGACGAATATCCATGCCTCGGCGCTTGCGATAGTCGCCTCGAAGTCCTTGGCGAGCCGGCGACAACGTCCGAGCCAGGCGAAAGTTCGCTCGACGACCCATCGTTGCGGCAGAACCTCAAAGCCCTGCCATGTCGGAGCGCTTGATGATTTCGATGGTCCACGTGTCCAGGTCGGCCAGGGCCTGCGTCAGTTTTTCTCCGGCATAGCCGCCGTCGGCGAATAGATGGCGCAGCCAGGGTAAAGCTGTCGAATGGAGGCGGTGACGCCAACTGCCCCATCCCTGTCCTGGATGTCGGCCGCGTGCACCTTCAGCCCGACAAGGTGCCCCTCGGTGTCGGTAATGTTATGGCGCTTGCGGCCGTTGATTTTCTTGCCGCCATCGTAGCCACGCAAACCGGCAACGTCCGTGGTCTTTGCTACTTGACTGTCGATAATGCCGGCGCTCGGGCTCGCCTCGCGACCAAGCGCCAGGCGTGCCGTAGCCACCAGGTGGAAGTTGATGGTCTTCCAAAGGCCACTGTCCCGCCAGGCATAGCAATAGCGTTGAACCGTCGAAACCGGCGGAAAGCGGTCCGGCAATGCCCGCCACTGGCAGCCTGTCCAGGCGCAATATAAAGGAGAACGTCCACAACCGCCCGAAGCTCGGTCGTGCGTGGTCGTCCCGACGCCTTCGCTCCAGGCATGAACGGCGATCAACGCCCATTCCCGGTCCGTCATTGCATTTGCATCTCGCTGCCCCGCGGCAATACTGCAGCCGGGTGGTCTCCGTCCAACCCATGTTGTGATCATGCTTAAGTCTAGACATCTCAGGCAAAACACAACGGACGGAGCCACTCAACCGAGTCCACCGCCCAATCTTGAGTTTTGGATCAGGCTCTAAAGCGCCTCACAAGAATGCAAGCTTAGATGGCTCCCGTGTCGAACAAGCGAAGCTGTTCAGACAAACCGAGCCATCTCTGTTAGGCTTCCAGCCAGACATATTCGGCAAACGCGCCGCCCATCATCGGACCCAGCGGACTGGATTCAAATCCGTGGAGCTTAGACGACATTGCAT
Organism: Mesorhizobium sp. CA4; assembly: GCF_020165075.1. Taxonomy (NCBI): domain Bacteria; kingdom Pseudomonadati; phylum Pseudomonadota; class Alphaproteobacteria; order Hyphomicrobiales; family Phyllobacteriaceae; genus Mesorhizobium; species Mesorhizobium sp. CA4. The sequence goes on along the minus strand of NZ_JAIUHK010000071.1, from coordinate 4,466 downwards.
CAGTCGTCGTCTTGAACGCCGGTATGATTGTGCCCGCATCTTCGGACACCATCATTTGCATGTCGCCGTAGATTGATTTCCGCTTGGCCTCATCCAACATGCCCCGCGCCTCAAGCAACATCTTGTCAAACTTCTCCGACTTGTAGCGGCTTTCATTCCAGGCTGCATTGGATGCATAGGCGATGGAGAAAATAATATCGGGCGTGGGTCGTGGAAGCCAATGACCGAAATGGACGGGATCCTTGAGCCAGTGATTGGACCAGTATCCATCCGAAGGTACTCGCTTCACATCCAACTTCATTCCAATCTCATCAGCGGACTGTTGAAGTATTGCAGCGATATCTATAGAGTTATAAGCTGTTTCAGAGGCAATCATCTGGATCGGAGTACCTAACAACCCGGCCTTTTTAAACTGGAACTTGGCCTTGTCAGGATCGAAAGGCTTTGGTTTAACTTCAGAATTATAATATATGCTTGATTTGTCTATTGGCTGATCGTTCGCGATCTCTGATGTGCCTTTAAAGACGGCTTTTTGAATGAGTTCGCGATTCATCAGATATTTTAGACCAGCCACAAAACCGGCTTTGTCGCCAGGATCCATGTCCAAGCGGCTGACGAGATTCGTGTAGGAACCGGACGACGAGGTTGCCGCTCTGACGCTTGACTGGTTTTGGAATAGCGGAAGCGATTTTGGGTTGATAATGCCGGCATATTGCACGTCACCTGACAAAACCGCGTTGACGCGAGCGGTGTCGTCGCTGATTGCAAAAAAATCGAAGGAGTCGAGATAGGGCAGATTGGGTTTCCAATAGTTCGGGTTTCTTGTCATAAGAGACCGAACACCCGGCTCAAAACTCTCGAGTTTAAATGGGCCAGTTCCGTTGCCTTTCGAGAAGTCCGTCGTCCCAACCGCGACGATCTGGAAATGATTGAGCGCCAGGATTGTCGGAATGTCGGCGTTCGCGCTATCGAGGGTAATCTCTACGGTCTGCGCATCAATTGCCTTAACGTCCGCGATCTGCTTGGCGATGGAGTTGACTTTCGACCCGACGGCAGGGTCAAGGTGTCTCTTGAGCGTGAAGACGACGTCAGCGGATGTCAGCGACCGACCGTCGTGAAAGGTTACACCTTTCCGCAACTTTACCGTCCATACCTTGGCGTCTTTGGTCTCGACACTCTCGGCCAACTCCATTTTCGGGCGACCGTCGCTTCCCAGGATCGTCAGTCGATTGTAGAGCGCACAGCACCGGACGAAATCAGTGACCATGCCTGACTTTGCCGGATCCAGTGTTTCTGCGGTGGACGTGACTGCAGCGGCGGCCTTCAGTGATCCGCCGCGCACCGGAGTTTCCGCAAAAGCGCGGGTTGCCTGGCTGAAAATACCCGTTCCCATCGCGGCGGCGGCACCACCGAGCATCATCAAGCGCAAGAGGTCACGTCTCGTCGCTCCTTGAGCGATCGCCTGTTCCACCATCTCGTTGTATTGCGGGTCTCGCAACCTACTGCCGTTGTTCATCTCATTCTTCCCCTGTTATGTTGTAACCACAATAGAAATGCATCGTATTCCAAACGTGCGATCCTGGTTCAGAACCTAGACCCAGCTTGGCTCTTCTCACTCCTAGGCGGCTCCCCAGCGCTTCGTTTCTGGGTCATCTCCCGCAGGAGCGGCAATAGTTCCCGACCGTACAATTTCGTATCCTCGATCGGATCGAAGCCCCGTATGAGGAACGTCGTAATGCCCATGTCGTAGTAGTCCAGCATCGCATCGACGACCTGTTCGGCGGTGCCGACAAGCGATGTGGAATTCCCCTGCCATGCTCCCGTTAACTTCGCGAGTTCGGTCCACAACCGCTTGTCCACCCTCGGCCCCTGGGCGGCCGCTTCAAGCAGGCGATGCGCGCCGGTGTTCTCCTGGGGTTTGAATACTGGCCCCGTCTTCTCGGACAATTGCTTCGTCTGCTCGAGGATATCTTGCGCCTTTTTCCAGGCCGACTCCTCAGTGGCCGCCAATATCGGACGCATGGACAAACTGAACCGGATTTGGCGTCCATGTTTTGCAGCTGCTGCCTTAACTCTCGCAACCGTCTCACGAGCCTGCGCATAGGTTTCACCCCAAAGGGCGTAGACATCGGCATGCTTGCCCGCAACTTCTATGGCTGCATCCGAGGCGCCGCCGAAGTAAACGGGAATATGCGGAGTGTTGATACATTTAATCTTAGAGAAAGCTTGTTCCACGTGATAATAATTGCCGCGATAATCGAAGGGTTTGTCGGAAGTCCATTCTTTTTTCATTATATCGAGGTATTCATCGGCACGAGCGTAACGCTCATCCTTGCCGATATGGCTGCCATCCTGACGGAGTTCAGCGTCATTGCCGCCAGTGATGATATGTACCGCAGCGCGACCGCCGGTTAACTGATCCAATGTTGCAAATTGCCTTGCGGCGATAGTCGGAGCCGTGAAACCGGGCCTATGCGCAACCATGAATGCAAGGCGCTTTGTCACTGACGCCGCATGTTGTGCGACCATCATGCTTTCCGACCAGACCGAAGTGAAATGAATAAGCGCCCTATCGAACCCTGCTTCATCAAGTGCCTTGGCCGCGGCCTCGAGATGACTTATGTCAAAGTCCGCACCTTTCGCCGGCTGCGACTCTGATGAATTGTTTATGTTTAGATGGCCGATGACGTCGATTGACATGTAGATCTCCTGGATTTTGTATCATGGTCTTCAGCCTGGAGCATGAAGGTACATTCACTTCACTTTTCAGCCCCGGCTTCGAAAACCGTTTTCTTGAATGGCTATCTTTACCAGCAGGGCCCACATGTGCTGCTAACTCTTCAGAGGTTGTTGCGTTCACCTGACGCAACTAGATCAAGCGCTCTGATCGGTTGCCTCATCCCGCGATGCAAAGTGTCGCCGAGATTTTTGATGAACGGCGGGCTACGGGGGCCATCTCCACCCAGGCGGCGCTCTATCTCAGGAACATCGGAGTTTATATCCGCCAGTAGCATCCTACCGAACGGACCGGCCGCCACTTGGCGGCACTCGACCGCCGAACTCTCCGCTGGCGAAAAGGATGCCAACTCTACCATGTTTTTCCGCTGGCCATCGTTCAGTAACCCAGTCTCGTTCCAACATATGGAACGATGTTCTATATATTAGGTCACCACTCCGACACTGTCAACCTTCGGAGCTGGGCGTGTTCACGTGCTGGTTTGGCAACACCACTACGCAATCAAATGCCGAAATTGAGAGCTTGGAGCGTCAAGAACTACCAAGCCGTAGCGCGAACGCGACGCTTATGGGTCGAAGACGTTGCGACATTCATGCGATCCTATCGCAAGGCTGTGACGCAGCTGTATCCAGGCAAGGTTCGGGCCATGACTTGAAGTGAAGGCAACGTGAGATCGTTTCGGTCTGGGCCGAGTTAGCCTAGCTCGATACGCGTCGCGATGAGACTGGAACGATCCATGACCAAGCAAGAAGCTGAGACATCTCTGCCGCCCCGACGATCGTTGTGCCTCTTGATAGAATCCCGGAGGCAACTCAGCATTTCGACCGCATCCAATTTTTTGTCGATACCTTGGCCGGACAGCACGTGTGGATTTCAGGCTGTGCCTAGTCTTAAATCACTATCTCGACTGTTGAAGGCAATTGTACGCCCGCGGAAATGGATGAGTGGTAGGCCATCTTCTTTAATCATCGTCGCGACGACTCGACCCAACACGATCGCAACACCATGCCAGTCGAATATTTTTTCTACTTGGCAGTCTGCAGCCCCCAGAGCGTCGCGATAGATTGGGCAGCCTGTCTTCAAAGAAGTCCAATCGCCGTCTGAAAACCGACTGCTGCCGCTGATACCGGCCTTTCCGGAGAACACATTGGCGAGGTTCTGTGAAGTTGCCGGCAAATAATTTATGGCGAAACGTTGCTGCCTCCGAATTTCCGCGCTGGCAGAGGTTTTCCCATCGATCGATACCACCATCGTTGGTGGGGTGGAGGTGACATGGGAAGCGGACAGTCCTAGGAAACCAGCAGGTCCCTCGGCGCCATCGACAGTGACGATCGTGCTGCCGATCGCTCGCTGGCCGAGCAAGGCCCAGAAATCCTTGGCAGTTACACTCTCGCCGTCCTCGACTACATTCGAGGCATGGGCTGAAGGCACTTTCTGATCAACCATTTCAACCTCAATGGTTACCTACTGGCCCAAAGTTGACTAAGAACGTTAATCGTATCGGCGATTTGCTTCTGTGAAAGATCGGATAATTCTTCTGCCTCAAATTGAAGCCACCTGCGCCGGATCGCTTCGCGACTGTCATAGCCAGCCTGGGTTAAACTAAACCTGTCGCCTTCTTGCACGGCGAGGCCCATCGACTTCATTTCAGTCAGGGCGTCTTCGGTGTCCCGGATGCCCTGAAACGTCTTCTTAGCGAGGGCAGACACTGTGATGTTGGGTGTTTCAC
>NZ_JAIUHK010000070.1:0-8301 GCF_020165075.1 Mesorhizobium sp. CA4 | reverse complement strand
CCGCCTCTGTCGTCGTGGCGCTTCCATGAAGAACCTGGCCCATAGCGCATCCTTTGATTCGGAGGATAAGGATGCCCTATCAAAGCCTGGGATCAAACAGCTAGTCTAACCGCAAGGCCTACTGAACGGTGATCTCGGTCCGCTCGCCGGCCTTGATCGTCACCGGCACTTCCTTCTCCTGGCCTTCAGCCGACATGTGCCGCACGACGACATAGTCGCCGGCCGGGATCGTCTGCTGCCAGCTATCGCCATAGGTCAACCCAAGCGACTTGCGCTTGCCTTCGATGTCCTTCTTCGACGAGAAGACCTCGATCGAATAGGCGCCGGGCGCCGACATCGCCAGCACGCCGGCATCGAGTGCAACCTTGATGTCCTGATTGTCGCCGGCCTTGATGCTGAAAGGCTGCTCGACAACAGCGAGATCGAGCGTGGTGAGCGCGACATAGTCATCCGGCGGCAGCCAGAACTTGCTGTCCGGACCATAGGAGTGCTCCACGCTTTCACGCGAGCCGTCGATCTTCTTCTTCGCCTTGACGATCTCGAAGCCGATGCCGGAATTGTCGGCCTTGTCGCCGCCGACGGTATAGTAGGCATTGAGCACGGCATGGCCGACGCCGACGACGATGTCCTTCTCGACGGTCTGTCCGGCGGCAAGCTGGATGGTTTCGGTCACGGTGCCGGCACCGATCTGCACCGTCACCTTCTGCTCGCCGGCGGGTACCGTGGCCTTGGTGTCGCCATAGTGCGTGGTGCTGCCGCCCGGATAGGCGAAGTCGACACGCGCTTCGCCGCTGATCTCCGAGCCCTGGCTGGCATGCGGGTGGATGACCAAAGTTCCGGCGTTCAGCGTGAACAGCGGGCTGTAGGTCTTGCCAGCCTCTATCTTGATCTTCTGCTCGCTCCTTGCCTCGTCGTCGCGGCCGGCGACGATGTAGTCGCCCGGCTCGAGATTGGTCTTGAGCACGCCATACTCGGTCGTGACTTGGTCGCCGCGCGTGCCGTCGGCCGCGGCTTTGTAAATCTCCCAGGCATTGCCATCGGTGATCGGATCGCCACCCTCGGCCATGACCACGCTCGGTGTGAAATTGAATTCAGGCTTGGCCGGCTCGGGAGCGGGAGCCGGCGCCGGTTCGGGAGCCGGCGCGGGAGCCGCAACGGTCTCGACCAGCGCTTCCTGAAGCGCCTTCTCGTCCGAGGCCTGGATGTATTTGCCGCCGGTGTTTTCGGCGAGGCAGGCGATCTGCTTGCCCTCGTCGGCGGTCAGCCCGAAGCCGACGACATCGGCGGTGAAGTCGACGCCGCTTTGCTTCAGCTCCTTGCCGAGTGCGCAAGGATCGCCGCCGCAGGTCTCAAGCCCGTCGGTGATCAGCACCACGGTTGCCTTGTCCTCGGTGTACTTCAGCGCCTCGGCGGCGTGCTTCACGGCGGCCGTGAGTGGCGTCTTGCCCAGGAATTTCATGCTGTCGGCCGCCGCCGAAATAGCGCTGGCGGAGCCGGCCTGCGGCGGCACGATCAACTCGATGTCGTCACAGCTGCCCTTAGTGCGATGGCCATAGGCCATGAAGCCGATTTCGTCGTCGGCCGGAACCGACTGCAGCACGGTGCGCAGCGATTCACGCGCGATCTCCAGCTTCGGCTTGCCGTCGATCTGGGCCCACATCGAGCCCGACGCATCGAGGATGATGATGACCTTGTTGGCGGCAAAGCCAAAGCTGGTCATCGAAAAAAGGAGGATCGCCGCAGCGGCGCTCCGCATCAGTCCCGCCATCAAAATCTCCTGAGAACAACCCTCGTCCGCGCTGCGAAGGCTATTTGACGCGGCCCCTGGAGACAAGCCCGCCCGAGAATGAAGGGCGGTCGCTCTAGTAGGTGGTGCGCCGCTCTTCCGAGGGCGGGCGACCGAACTGCAGCCGGTAGCTCTGCGCGAAATAGGAATGCGAGGTGAAGCCCGTGGCGATCGCCACGTCGAGGATCGGCATGTTGGTCTGGCGCAGCAACTCGCGCGCGCGTTCGAGCCGCAGCCGCATATAGTAGCGGCCGGGCGTCGCGCTGAGGTGACGCAGAAACAGGCGCTCGACCTGGCGAACCGAAAGGCCGGCCGACTTGGCGAGTTGCACCGCCGACAGCGGCTCGTCGAGATGGTCGGCCATCAATTCGACGATACGCCTGAGCTTTTCCGACTTGCCGGTGAGATCGCGCTCCGGTCCCAGGCGCTGGCGGTCGCCTGCCGAGCGGATGCGCTCGTGCTGGAACTGATTGGCGACGCCATTGGCAAGGTTGGAGCCGAAATCGCCGCGCACGATCTCCAGCATCAGGTCGATCGAGGTGGTGCCGCCGGCGCAGGTGTAGCGCTTGCGGTCGATCTCGAAGACATTGCCGGTGCAGTTGATGTCGGGAAAGCGCTCCATGAATCCGGCGCGGTTCTCCCAATGGATGGTGCAGCGATAGCCGTCGAGCTGCCCGGCTTCGGCCAGCAGATAAGAGCCGACCGACAGCGCGCCCAGCGCATTGCCGCGCCGGCCCCAGCTGCGCAGCGCCGCCAGCACCTTGCTCTTGCCGGGGAATTCGGTGGTGAGCCCTACCGAGACGAACAGGATGTCGACCGGCGGCATGTCGGCGACGGAATAGTCGATCTTCAGCGGCAGACCGTTGGAGGCCATGACCGCGTCGCCATCGGCCGAAATCGTCGTCCAGCCATAGAAGTCGCGGCCGAGCAGGCGGTTCGCCGAACGGAAGCAGTCGATGGCCGCGGCCAGCGAGAACATCGAGAATTTGTCGACCAAGAGGAAGCCGAACTGGCGGCCGCCCTGAACGGGATCGTTCGTGATCGGCCGCTCGAGAGCGGGATGCGACTGGGTCGAGTGGGGCATCCTGCTCTGTCCCTTTATTTCAGCCGCATTTGTGCAACGCCAAGTGGTTCCACTTGGCTGCAAAATGCTGGGGAACAGTCAGGTTCGGCAACGCCAAGGCTTTCTCAAATCAGAAGGACGGCCGCTTCAGTCCGGCCGCGAGGTAGGCGGAAGCTACAGTGTTCGCCATCAGCATGGCAATGGTCATCGGCCCGACGCCGCCCGGCACCGGCGTGATGGCGCCCGCGAGCTTGGCCGCCTCGGCATAGGCGACGTCTCCGACCAGGCGGCTCTTGCCTTCGCCCTTCTCGGGCGCTGGGATGCGGTTGATGCCGACGTCGATGACGGTCGCGCCGGGCTTCACCCAGTCGCCCTTTACCATTTCCGGGCGACCGACGGCGGCCACCAGGATGTCGGCGGTGCGGGCAAGCGCCGGCAGATCCTTGGTGCGGCTGTGGGCAATGGTCACCGTGCAGTTGGCGGCGAGCAGCAGATTGGCCATCGGCTTGCCAACGATGTTGGAGCGGCCGACGACGACGGCGTTGAGGCCTGACAGGTCCTTGCCGCGCACGCGCTCGATCAAAAGCATGGAGCCGGCCGGCGTGCAGGGCACGAATGCGGTCTCGAGCTCGCCGGTGCCGAGCTTGCCAACGTTGATGAAGTGGAAGCCGTCGACATCCTTTTCCGGCGCGATCGTCTGGATCACCTTGCCGGCGTCGATATGGCCGGGAAGCGGCAGTTGAACGAGGATGCCGTGGATCGAGTTATCGGCATTCAAGTCGCCGATGATCTTCAGCAATTGTTCCTCGGTGGTGTCGGCCGGCAGCGTGTGCTGGAGCGAATGGAAGCCGCATTCCTTGGCGGTGCGCGATTTCGAGGCGACATAGACCTGGCTTGCCGGATCCTCGCCGACGATCACCACCGCAAGGCCGGGCTTGGTGGCGCCTTTGGCCGAAAGCTCCGACGTCAGCGCCTTGACCTTCGAAACCACATCCTCGGCGACACGCTTTCCGTCGATCACTTCGGTCATCACGAACTCTCCGTTTTGAGGCCGCATCGATGCGTGCCCCATGCCTCACTCCCGCATCCCGATCCGCCGACGCAGGGCGAAGTCGGCCGAAATGCAGCGCGGCATTTTCACGAAAATTCGACAAGGCAATCCCGTCAAAGCGTCGTCGGATGCCGTAAACCCGAAACCGGCTGCTTTTATCGAACCGCAAGCGGTTTAGAAACACGGGCGATCTGGAAATGCGGGCGCTTTAGAAATAGCGGCGCGCGCGGCTTTCGGTCAGCTCGCGCACCGCCTCGCGGAATTCGCGCAGGCTAGCGCGGATCTCGTCGATCTCGCCCTGCTGGTCGGCGGCTGGCTGGCGAATCTCGCCACTGGCAGGAGATTGCTGATCGTAAGAGGCGGGCGATGCCGAATGATGATCCTCGTACGGATCGGTCCGGCCATGGTCCGGCCGATATGAATAGGAATAGCCCTGCTCGTATGGCGGCCGGAAATTCGTCCGCTCCTGCGTCTCAGCTCCGGCATAACGCTCTTCACGGTCAGGCGCGCGCCAGGCGCTTTCGGGCGGGACAGAGTCCAGATCGACCATTTCAGCCGGCTCGCGCCGCATGAGATAGCGAACCGCCGAGGCCAGCGAGCCGAAGAGTCCCGCACGGCCGGCGTCGTTGTCGGGCGTCGGTGGCGGCGTGACGGATTGCGCCGGAGCCGGCGCGGCGGCCGATACCGGCGGAGGGGCCGAGGGTGAGGCAGGCGGCGGCTTAAGCGAAGCGGCTGGGGGCGGCGTGTAAGATGCCGCCGCTGGGTGCGGCGCGAATGACGGAGCTGGCGGCGGCGTGAATGACCGAACCGGAGGCGGAGCAACAGGTGGAGCCGGCGGAGTCACGAGCGGCGGCGGCGCCGGCGGCGGAGCGGCCCGGTTGGAATTGCTCTCCACCATGGGACCACGCTCATCGACCCTCCGCCGCGAGCGGTTGTCGGCCGTCTCGCGCAGGCTTGCATAGACGCCGCGCAGCCCGCCGAGGCCGATGCCGGCGAACAGGCCGGCGAACAGGCCTGCCAAGGCCATCACCGCGCGCGACGGCCCCTTGGCCTGCAGTGGCGCATAGGCATCCGAAATGACGCTGATGTTGGCGGTGTTGATATCCTTCTGCTCGCCGGTTTCCTTGGCGCGCAGCAGGAACTGCTCGTAGACCGAACGCTTGGCGGCGGCCTCGCGCTCCAGCTCGCGCAGCGAGACCAGATTGTTGTTGACGTCGCCGCTCTGCACCTTGGCTTGCGCCAGGCGCGACGACAGGTCCTGCTCGAGCTGGACGGAGCGCTTCAGGTCGACCTGCAGCGAGGACGCGATGCGCTGCAGCTCGGCGCCAATGCGCTCACGCGCGCCGGCGAGCTGGGCGTTGAGCGCCCCGATTTCCGGATGCCGCGGTCCGAGCTTGACCTCGGCGCGGTCGGCTTCCTGCTTCAGCGCCGCGTATTGCGAGCGCAGCTCGCTCATCATGTTGGAGTTGATCTCTTCCGGCAAAGTGCCGCTGAGGACCGAATTGACGTTCAGCGAGCGTGCCGAGGCGGCGCGGGCATTGAGCTCGAGAGTGCGGGCGCGGGCGACGGAAAGCTGCTCGTTGAGCTTGAGCATCTGGTCGTCGCTGATCAGGTGGCCCTGCGCATCGACAAGATCGTGCGTCGCTCTGAAATCCTCGACGTTGCGCTCGGCGGTCTCGACGCCCTTGCGCAATTCGTCGAGCCTGGCGGTGAGCTCGTCATTGGCGCGGCCCGCCGTGCTGGACTGGATCTCGCTGGAGATCTGCCTGAAGGCCTTGACCATGGTGTTGGCGATCAAGGCGGATTTCTCCGCGTTCTGCGTCGTGGCGCTGACCGAGACCACGAAGGTCTTGCCGCCACGCTCGACGTCGAGGCTTTCATACAGATTGCCAACCGCCAGCGCGCGCTTACGCGCCTCATCGGCGGCGCCCGCATCCTGCCGCGACAGGAGCGAGCGGAGCGTCGACATCATGCCAAAGCCGCCCTCGCCCTGGCCGTTGAATTCAGGATCGTTGGTGAGGTTGAGGTCGGTGACGACCTTGTTGAGAACGGTTCCCGAGGTCAGGATGCGGACCTGGTTCTCGACGATGGCGAGCGTCGCATCCGAGGCGACCACGTTCTGCGTCAGGTCGCGATCGGTGAGCTTGAGGTCGCGCGGGTCGACGATGACGTCGGTGGTGGCTTCATATTTCTTTGGTGTCGACAGCGCGATGGCGACGCCGAGCGCGGCACCAAGAATGGTCGTCGACAGGATCAGCGCCTTGGATCGCGTGATACCGTGAATGACCTGCATCGGGTCGATCAGCGGTTTCCATTCCTCGGTATCGCCGCCGGCTGGCGGCCGGCGCGTATGAGGTTCGGAAGCGGCTTGCGGCTGATGGCGCTCCGACGGGGATTCATAGAACGGCCCGGATGAAGCGGCCCGATTTCTTGCGCGCCAGTCATACTCGGTTTCGACCGGCTCCGGTTCCGCTTGCATCTGGTCGGGGCCAAATCCTTCGGTATCGCCGGGGCGCGGATTCAACTTCGCTTCGCGTTCGGAACGCGCGGCGCGGTGGCGCGCGGCGGCGTCCTCGTGCCAGGAGGAATTGGCCCGGTCGCCGATCGAAACCGTGTTGTCGTCGCCACGCATGGCTTGGCCTAGCGCGAGCAGAGAACGCTCGCGCCTCCAGTCATCACGGTTATCCCTGTCGACCATTGTCCTGGAACTTACTCTCTGGCGGCTTGCGCGCGGCGGATCGGCCAATCGTTAAGTCACGCTAAACGGGCATAGGAAACAAACGGTTAATTTTGCACCCGGGCCTGCACGGTTTCTCGCCTTGTTCGCGGCATTTCGGCGCCGCCGCACGGGCGCCAGAACGCCGCGTTAAACTTCTAAGCCTATTTGTCACCCCGGATATGACCCAGGCCAGCGACATGCCGCAAAGGCGGAGCTTCGCGCGGATCGGCCACTTCGTGGCCACCCGCCGGAAACTGGTATTCGACTATTTCTCGGCGATCAGCGGCGCCGGCGGCCGGTTGGTGTTTTCGCTCGCCTATTTCATCGCTTTGGCCAACACGCTTTCGATCGCCGAATTCGGCATGTTCGCGACCGCCTCGGCCGCCGGCATCATGCTGTCGCGCATGCTGGCCTTCGGCTTCATCTCGGCGCTCTACCGCACCGCCACGATCCGTCCCAACCTGATCGGCACCTTCACCGCCGGTTTCCTGCTTCTCGGCGTCTTGTCGCTGCCGTTCCTCGCCGCAGCGTCCTACGGCGTCTATCTGATCTTCTTCGCCGGCACCGTGCCGCTATCGGCCTTCGCCGCTGTCGTCTTCGCCGAGGCGCTTTTGTGGCGGCCGGTCGAAGTGGCGCTGATCGTCAACAACGGGCTCGGCAAGTTCGGGCGGGCGGCCGTGCTCGCCATCCTGGCGACGGCGCTCAGGGCGGTCGGCGCGATCCTGTTCATGCTTGGCGCGCGGCACACGATCGGCGTCTGGTCGCTGTTCTATATCGGCGCCAATGCCGCCTCGCTCGTCGTCGCCTTCGTCTTCTTCTATCCGCGCCAGAGGCTGAGGCTGCGCGCCGAGCTCTATTTTCGCCGGCTCGCCGATTCCGTCTACGTCGCCGGCTCCGAAGTGCTGTTCTATCTGCAGATGGAGTTCGACAAGCTGCTGGTGCTGTCGATCGGCGGGCCGCACCTCGCCGGCATCTACGCCATCATCATGCGGCTGGTGGATCTCACCGCGATCCCGATCCGCACCTTCTCGATGATGCTGGTGCAGCGCATGATGCGTGCGCCAGAGCTTCTGTCGCGGCTGGCGGTAAAGAGCGGTATCGAAGGCGGCGTGTTCCTGGTCTCGACGCTGGCGCTGGCATCGCTCGGCATCGTGCTGCATTTCTTCCCGAACGCGCTCGGCAAGAATGTCGCCGAGGCAGCGCCGCTGGTGGCTCTCGCAGTCTGCGTTCCCGGCCTGCGCAACCTCGTCGAATACCAGGCCGAGCTGCTCTTCGCGCGCGGCCAGACGGCGGTGCGGGCGATCAATCTCGGCCTGCTTGCCGGCCTGAAGGCGGTGCTCTTGACCTATGTGCTGACGACGATCCCCGACACGCCCAACCTGGTGTTGTCGCTCAACATCGTCTTCCTGCTGCTTTATCTCGCCTCGATGCTGCTGACCTATTCGGCAATGCGCCGGCCGGCCAAGGCGATCTAGCGTACCTGCTGGCAGCCGAGGTCGGCGGTTCTTTAACTGGGCAGACCCATCGTTTGGGGTCGGGGCGAAGCCTTCGGGGTCGTCATTCCAGGGCGGAGCAGGAGCGAAGCTCCGTCGCGGAGACCCTGGAATCCATTCCGTAACCCCGGCCGCAGAATGCAGCGGAGCAGAATTCTGCACCGTCGCAACGCTCTGACGTTACGGAAT
>NZ_JAIUHK010000007.1:0-199719 GCF_020165075.1 Mesorhizobium sp. CA4 | reverse complement strand
CAAGGAAGCTCCTCGTCGTCCTCAACGCCATCATGCGCGACAAAACCGCATTCGCATGAACACAGTTGCCATTCCGTTACATCGGCCAGGGAGTACAACGGAGCAGAATTCTGCACCGGAGCAACGCTTCAAAGTCACGGAATGGATCCTCGGGTCTGCGCCGCGTCGCTTCGCTCCTTGCTCCGCCCGTGGATGACGAAGTGGCTGGTGTCTCGGCCGATCTCGTACGCAGGTGCTCCGCTACCGCCCTTCCGGCCAAACTTACGGCAAGAATCTGATGCTCACGCGTATTTGCGCTGCGCGTCGAGCGCGAGGCCCAGACCGACCGAGCCGAACATGTCGCCTTCGATAACCGAGGCGTGCGGCACCAGCGATAGGATCTGCCGCTTCGCCAGCGGGATGGCGGTCGAACCGCCGGTGAGGAATACGGCGGTGATGGCCGAGGCGGCAACGCCGGCGTCGGCGATCGTCTGTCCGACTGTCGCGGTCACGCGTTCGATGTCGCCGGCAATCGTTTCCTCGAGGCCGGCGCGCGTGATCTCGGCCGCGAAGCGCGCGCCGGGCAGCGACACCTTCACTTCGGCCGAGGATTGGTCCGTGAGCGCGATCTTCGCCCTTTCGACCAAGCCCGCCATCGCATGGCCGTAGCGATGCTCGACGACACGGATGAAGCGGTCTACAAGGTCGGCCCGCTCGGCCTCATAGCGGATCTGTCGCAGGTCGTTCATTGCCTTGGCGGTGTAGACCAGATTGATGCGCTGCCAGGTCGCGAGATCGATGAAGTAGGCCGCGGGCAGGTTGCGCTTGTGGTCCTTGGTCCGCGTCAGATAGCCGAGCTCGGGCATGACATGGGCGATGCTGAGCAGCCGGTCGAAATCGGTGCCGCCGATATGGATGCCCCGGTTGGCAAGGATGTCGGCTTTGCGGTCGCTCGAGCGGGCGCGCTCCGGCGAGACCCGCACGATCGAGAAGTCGGAGGTGCCGCCGCCCATGTCGACGATCAGCGCCAGCTCTTCGCGGGTGACGTTCTGCTCGTAATCGAGCGCCGCCGCGATCGGCTCGAACTGGAAGGCGATATGCTTGAAGCCTTGCGCGCGCGCCGCCTTTTCCAATTCGCCCTGCGCCTTCGCATCGGCAGCCGCATCGTCGTCGACGAACTGCACTGGCCGGCCCAGCACGACTTTGTCGACCGGACCGCCGGCGTCTTCTTCCAGCCGTTTCTTGAGGTGGTCGATGAACAGGCCGATGATGTCGATGAAGCCGATCTGGCGCGCCTTGATGCGCGTCTTCTCGTTGGCAAGAGAACTGCCGAGCACGCTCTTCAGCGAGCGCATCAGCCGGCCTTCGATGCTGTCGGTGTAGTCGCTGATCGCACGGCGGCCGAAATAGGTGTAGCCGTCCTCGAAGTTGAAGAACACGGCGCTGGGCAGAGTGGGCTGCTCGCCTTCCAGCGCCACCAGCCGCGCCCGGCCGTCGCGGATCACGCCCACGGTGGAATTGGACGTGCCGACATCGATGCCGCCGAATGCCGATCGCATCGCAGCCTCCTGTCTTTGCTTATGCCGGCAGATCGTCGGGGACGCGTTGGGCGCCGTCATCCGGATTGCCGGACCGCTCTGCCGAAATCGAAATGTGTGCTTGTCCCTAGGGGCTGGGAGGCGGCGATGTATCGCAAAACGGGGAAAAGGGAAACCCTGTTTTGAACGGAAAACGGGTCTTCCGATTCTTCCCGAAGCGTCAATCCTTGCGGAAGATGAGCCGGCCCAGCCAGCCGGTCAGCATGGCCAGCGATATCGCAAACACGCCGTAGAGGAACGAATCGTCATGCGCGACGCGGAAGACCGACTGCTCGAAGCCGGATTTGCGGATTTCGAGCTGGGCCGAGCTTTCCTTGACGAACATGCCGCTCTTGAACAGGAACGCGCGGGCTTTATGGGTTCCGACCGGCACGTTGGGCGCGAGCCGCACGGTGGCGCGAAAAAGGTTCTGCGACAGGAATTGCACGCCGCCGACATTTTCGCTGTAGAGGCCCGTGGCCGCCTTGCGGTCGCGGAGCGCGGCGGTGAATTCCTCGATCGTCGCCGGGCTGTCGGTCTCGTCGGCGGGCTTCATGTAGAGGTTCTGCGCACCGAGCGACAGCTGCTTGTATTTGGCAGGCTCGGCGATGTCCTGCAGCGGCCGCGTCGTCGCAACGGAATAGGAAACCGGCACGTTCTCGAACGTCTCCGAATCCAGATTGATCCAGACGCCGAGCACCCTGTCCTTGCGCCGGACGACGACCGGCCTTGGCGGCCCTTCGAGCACGACGATTACGTCGTAGCGCCCTTGGCGCGCGATCAGCGGGTCGGGATTTTCCAGCGATCCGAAGATCGTCAGGTCGGCGCCCGAGAAACCCGCCGTGATGGAAATGGCGTCGGTCGACAGGCCGATCTGAATGCTTTCGGCGGGCGGCGTCTGCGCCGTCGCCGGGGAAAGGGCAAAGAGCATCGACAACGAGACGGCGGCTGCAAATGCTCGTCGTGCCGCCATCAGTTGAGCCCCGCGGCGGACAGCGAATAGAGATTGGGCGGCGTCACGAAGAGATCGGCGGCAAGGCGGATGGCGACGGCCAGCACCAGCATCGCCAAAAGCGCGCGCAGCTGTTCGCCGCGCAGCCTCTGGCCGGCCTTGGCGCCATACTGCGCGCCGGCGACGCCGCCGGCCATCAGCAGGAAGGCCAGGATCACGTCGACGGTCTGGTTGGTCGTGGCATGCACCAGCGTGGTGTAGGCCGAGGTGAAGATGATCTGGAACAGCGAGGTGCCGATAACGACATTGGTGGGCACCTTGAGCAGGTAGATCAGCGCCGGCACCATGATGAAGCCGCCGCCGACGCCCATGATCGACGACAGGAAGCCGATCCCGGCGCCGAGCCCGAGCACCGGGATGACGCTGACGAACAGCTTCGAGGCGCGGAAGCGCATCTTGAACGGCAGCCGGTGGATCCAGTTGTGCTGTCCGGATTTCTTGAGCACGGGTGCGGCGCCGCTGCGGCTGGCGCGCAGCGCGTTGACGCTTTCGACCAGCATCAGCCCTCCCACCGTGCCGAGCAGCACGACATAGAGCAGCGAGATGAACAGGTCCAACTGGCCAAGCCGGCGCAAGAGCGCAAAGACGAAGATACCGGCCGTCGAGCCGACGATGCCGCCGGCCAGGAGCACGCCGCCCAGCTTGAAGTCGAGCGTGCCGCGCTTGAAATGCGACAGCGCGCCGGAGAAAGAGGAGGCGATGACCTGGTTGGCGCCCGTGGCGACGGCGATCGCCGGCGGGATGTTGTAGAAGATCAAGAGCGGCGTGATCAGGAAGCCGCCGCCGACCCCGAACATGCCCGACAGGAAACCCACCGCCGCGCCCATCGCCAGCAGCACGAAGACGTTGACGGAAATTTCCGCGATCGGGAGATAGATGCCCACCCGTCTGTCTCGATCAGTTTGTCTGTCGGCGCATAGTGCCGTCCCCGGACAGTAAAGCACCGAAAAGCCAATTTTTTCTTGCGACGACGCGGCGGCGTATCCAAACCCCGCGCCGAAACAAAAACCATCTCAATCAGTTAACAGGCAAATGTGTGGCAGGGCGTCGCGTATGCGACGCGTCTGCCGTTATTTGTGCGCCAGGAGCGCCTTGACGAGCGGCGCGTCGATCTCGCCGGTCGGCTTCATCTTGTTGTCGGTCTGGAAGGCCATAATGGCGTTCTTGGTCTTGCCGCCCATCACGCCGTCGGCGCCACCGGCATCGTAGCCGTTCTTGTTGAGGATCAGCTGGATGTTCTTCACCGCCTTTTTCATGTCGATGCCGGCGGTGGTCTGTGGCGTGCTGTCCTGCCAGGATTCCGGAACATCGGCCGAATTGGCGGCTGCGTTGAGCGGCTTGGCCTTCCACAATTCCGCGGCGGCCCGCGCCCGCTCGAGCTGCTCGGGCCTGAGCGCATTGGCGATCTCGTCGCGCTTGGCGGCGGCATCCTTGTCGCCGGTCTTGGCGACGAGCGCGAACCACTTGTAGGATTCTTCCAGGTTCTGCTTCATGCCGACACCCTTGGCGGCCAGGATGCCGAGGTTGAACTGGCTGTCCTTGACGCCGAGGTCGGCGGCTTCCTGGAACCAGTGCGTGGCCGATTCATTGTCGGTCACGCCGTCCGCCGCCATGGCGAACAGCACCGCCAGATTGTGCATGGCGCTGGCGTTGCCCTGTTCGGCGGCGAGCTGGTAGTAGGTCTTGGCCTTCTTGATGTCGCGCGCGACGCCGATGCCTTTTTCGTAGAAATTGCCGATGCGGTATTCGGCCGGCGCGAAGCCGAGCTCGGCCGACTGCTCATACCATTTGGCGGCCGCCTTCATGTCTTCCTTGACGCCGCGCGATTCCGCGTAGCGCGAGCCGACCTCGAACAGCGCCTTGGCGTCGCCGCCGGCGGCGGCGTCGCGCAGCGCCACCGGACCGATTTCCGTAGGAATGTCGAATTTGGCCGCGGCCGCCTGGCTTCCGGCCGGCGGCACGGCGGCTGTCGTGTCGGCGGAGGTGGCAGCCGGCGCGCCGGTTGCTGCGCTGGCGGGCGCCGACGCGCTGGCCGCGGCACCCTCGGCCGCCGGACTGACCGCCACAGCTTCCTTGGCCATCGGCTGCATGTCGCCATCCATATCCGTCGCGGAGGCGGCTGCGGCGGCAGGTTCGGGCGGCATCGCCGAAATCGGCATCGGCTCGGCAGGCGCCGCAAGCGCCACCGGCGCGGGCGCCGGTTCGGCCGGCATGGCGGCGGCAGTTTCGGGACCGGAAGGAATAGAAGCGGTCGGGGCGGCCTCCTTGAGGGGCTCCGCCTGCCTGATGGGACGGGCAGGGGCGTTTTCGGCCTGTGCGGTCCCTATGTCGGTTTTTTGCGTATCGGCTTGCGGCGCGGCGGTCGCGTTGAGCGAAGCCGTATCGACCGTCTGTGAGGAGACGATCGGCGCGGGCTGGTTGTTGGCCGTTTCGACAGGATCGGACAGGAAGGCCTTGCCCAACTGCAGGCCGGCCAGCGCCATCATGATCGCGGCAGCCGCCATCAAGATCGGCTTGCGCCGCGCCTTGAGCAGGTCGCCTATCCTCAGCGCCTTCACCGGGCCGGTCATGGTCGACTGCCGCTTCAGCGTGTCGGCTTCGGCTGCGGCCGCCTGGGCAGCGCGGCGGGCGGCAGCGATGAAATCGGACTTCGCGGCATCGCTCTCGGTGCGCCTGACCGGCTGGCCGTCGCGCTCGTCGCGCACGCGCTTCATGATCGCGTTGAGGTCCGGCGCGCCGGAACCGGGTTCCAATGGCCGGTTGGCGGCCTTGGGATCGAGCGGTTCGTCGATATCGACGCTTGGCACGTCGCCGGCCGGCGCAGCGCCGGCAAGCAGCTGCGCGTCTGCTTCCTTCTTGCCCTTGAAGGCGCGCGCCAGGCCGCTGAGCATCGATTTTCTGCGGCCGGCCGTCTCGCTCTTGTCGCCGATCGCATCCGGTCCGAGGGCTGCCATGGCCGCCGCTGCTGCGGCCTCGGCAGGCGTACGTTGTGCGCTCGGCTCGTCGCGCATGATTGCTGCGGCGCGGCCTTCAAGGCTGGCCATGTCTCCCGTGAGCGGCAGCGGCTGGTCGATGTCCATCGAAGGCGCGTCCTGCACCGCGATCTTGCCGCCGCGGCCGCCGCGCTTCCCGGCCGGCTGCGGATCGACCAGTTCGCTGACCGCTTCGCTGGTCTCGCCCGATTCCAGCGAGCCCAGCCGGTCGACGATCTTGAGCAGCGTGTCGTGGATCGCCTCGAATGTCCGCGAGTTGCGCTCGTCGGAGCGCCGGGTGAGCGCTTCGAGCGTCTTCAGGTCCTGGGCGAGGCCGGCCACCGCCGTCGCGTTGGTCTGGGCCGTGCTGGACGTCGACTCGGCCAGCGATTTGACGGCGCTCTCGGCCGCCTCGCGCGCCACGCTCAGGATGGAATCGCGCGTGCCGGCCAGCGACTTCTCGATCTCGTTCAGGCGCGGGCTGATGTCCTCGAATTCGGGCAACGGCGTGCTGGGCTTGGAAAGATGTGCCGACAGGCCGGCGACTTGCGCTTCCAGGCTGCGGATCAGCGCCGGATCGATGCCCGCGACCTGCTGCGCGGACCATTCCAGCCGGCTGGAAATGTCCTCGAGCCGGCTTTCCAGTCCGCGGATAGCCATCTCGTTGGCAGGATCGGATGTGCGTGTCTCGATGCGCTTGGCAAGCGCGGCGAAGCGGGCGTCGAGTGCTTCCATGATGCCGGCGCCGTCGTCCTGGTGCATGCGCTGGTCGAGCCTGTCCGCGACCTCGTCCAGCCGTCGCTCGAGGTCGCGAAACAGCATATTGCCCTGTTCGATCGCATCGCCCTGGCGACGCTCGAGCAGCATGGACAGCGCGTCGAAGCGCTGCTCCAGACCCTGGAAGATCTGGTCGGCGTCGGGAAACGCCGGCGTGCGGTCCATCTTCTCCGTGATGGAGGCGATCTGCATGCCGAGCCGTTCCATGGCCTGTTCGGGAAGATCGGCGCGGCCGGCCAACTGGTCCACGCGGCTGGTGAGGAGGTTGAGGCGATCGATGACCTCGGCGCCGGGTCGCGACTGCGCGACCTCTTCGATCTGCGCCGCCAGCGATGCCATGCGCTTCTCGATCCGGCCGAAGGTTTCGGGGTCGAAGACATTGGCCTGCGCGGCGACCGTCGAGGCGACGATGGCGCGGGAAATCTCGTCCAGCCGTTCGTCGATCATGGCGAGCGTTTCGCCGCCGCGCGCGGTCTGCTGGCTGGCGAAACGGTCGATCGCGCCGGCGAGCGTGCGCACCTTTTCCTCCAGCGAGCGTAGCGAAAGCGATTCCGGCAGGTTGTTGACGGCGCTGCTGATTTGCTCGAGCCGCTCTGTCAGCACTGAAAGGCTCGGGCCTTCCGCGCGCTTGCGCTGGTCGGCGTCGACGCGATCCTCGAAAGCGCTCCACCGGCGGTTGAAATCGTCCCAGCGGCGGTCGACCTTCTGCACGCTTTCCTCGCGCGCCAGCGTGTCGAGCGCGCCTTTCACTTGCTCCAGTTCCAGCCGCAGCAGATTGACGCTGCGGTCGTCGCTCTTGTCGGCAAGCGCCTGGATGGCGCCCGAAAGCCGCTCGAATTCGAGGCTGAGCTCGGCGCTGCTCTTGTCCGGTATGCCGCCGGTGCCGCGCTGGCTGTTCACCTGCAGGGCGCGGTCGATGTCCTGGCGAAACGCTTCGAATTCGCGCTGCAGGCCGGCGGTCATCTGATGGCGCAGTTCCTCGCGCAGCCCGCGCAATTCGACGGCGATCTTGCCGACCATGGCGACACTGTCTTCCTGGCCGCGCACCCGATCGATGTCACGCGCGATCGCCTGATAGTTCTGCCCGAAGGCTTGCGCGGCGCCGGGCGCCGGATTTTGTGGAGCGCGAGCTTGCGGCCGCTGGCTCTGCGTGCCGGGATACTGCGCTGCCGGGCTTTGTGGAGGCCGGTCCAAAGGTCTTTGCGCGGAATAGGTATCTTCGTACCAGCGCGGCTGGCCGTAAGGCTGCGTGCTTGGATAACGCGGCTCGACCGGCGGCCGCCGCAGATCGGGGCGGTCGGGCATGTCGGCGCGCGTCCGGTCCAGCCGCTGCTCCAGCGTTTCGAGCGAGCGGTTCAGTTCCTCGAGCGATGCGTGAGGCCGGCGCTGCCTGCCGGCATTGAGTGTATCGAGATAGGACCGCTTGCTGTTCATCGATGCGCCCGTGTTCAGAATGGCCGGCTTGAGGCCGGTTTCTCCAGTAGCCTGCCGGGAACGAAGCGAGCCGAGCGGTTCTGCTGCGGAGGAAGATGGGCTTCCCGGGTTTTCACCCGCGCTTCGAAAAACCGTGAAAAATTCGCTACAGGATAAACACGGGTGACCGACATGCGCACATTTCGCCCAACGTAGTAAACAAGGCGTTAACCAAGCTTAAGAAGTCGCATAATCATCAGTCGGCGTCCGGGTGCGGCATAAAGTTCCGGTTCGATAACGCCCTTGCGTCACCCGGCGGCTATCGATATAGAATTGACGTAAACGTAAAGGTGCGAAGCCGTGCCTCTTGCGATTGATTTGTTCCAACCACGATTGGAAGCATGCCCCCGCTTCCATTCAGGCGACGCTTGGTCCGCGACCGCGACGCCATCAGGGGAAAGCCAGTGACCATGAAACTTGTTTCGCCCGGCGAAGCCGCGGCCAATACCAATGACATTCCGGCCGAGGCCGGCGAGGAATTCGTCCGCATCGGCGAGATGGCCAAGAAATACGGCGTGACGCTGCGCACGCTGCGTTTCTACGAAGACAAGGGCCTTCTCAATCCGCATCGCGACGGCTCGACCCGTCTCTACACACGCCGCGACAAGGCCCGGCTGAAGCTTATCCTGCTCGGGCGCAAGGTTGGGTTCTCGCTGCGCGACGTCAAGCAGATGATGGATCTCTACGATCCGACCGGCACCAACACCAAGCAGTTGCGGCTGGCGCTCGACAAGTCCGAGAAGCAGCTCGCCCGGTTGCAGAAGCAGCGCGCGCTGATCGACGACGCCATCGGCGAGTTGAGCAATTCGATGTCCATCGTGCGCCAGATGCTCAGCGAGCGCACAGCTGCGCCGCAAGCAAGCGCCGCCGGCTGATCGCCCGCTGTCAGGAAATACTCCGGACGTAGAAAGCCGCGTGGCTGTAGCCGCGCGGCTTTTTTATCGCCACAATCCCTGACTGCTCACAAAAATTTTTGGTTGCGACCAAGTTGACGTTTACGCAAACGTCAATATTTGCTATCGGGCATCGACATTGGCCCGGCCTTCTGTCCAGGACATGGACAGGCGACTTGCTGGCTGGCCGGGATCGTAAGGGCGGAGGAAGGCATGACGATCTACAGGGCGCCGATCCAGGACACGCTGTTCGTGCTCAACGACGTGCTGGGCTATCAGCGCTATTCCAATCTTCCGGGCTTCTCGGACGCGACACCTGACGTGGTCGAGGCGATCCTCGCCGAAGGCGCAAAGCTCGCCGAGAACGTCATGCATCCGCTGAACCGCGTTGGCGACATGGAAGGCTGCGTGCGCCATGACGACGGCTCGGTGACCACGCCCAAGGGGTTCAAGGAGGCCTTTGACCAGTATCGAGAAGGCGGCTGGATGGGGCTTGCGGCACCCGTCGAGTTCGGCGGCCAAGGCCTGCCCTACACGGTGCACCAGGCTGTTTCCGAATATATGGTTTCCGCCAACATGGCGCTGATGATGTATCCCGGCCTGACGCAAGGCGCGATCGCGGCGATCGTCACCCACGGCACCGACGAGCAGAAGGCGACCTGGCTGCCCAGGCTGATCGAGGGCACCTGGACCGGCACCATGAACCTGACCGAGCCGCATTGCGGCACCGATCTCGGCCTGCTGCGCACCAAGGCCGTTCCCAATGGCGACAGCACCTACAGGATTTCCGGCCAGAAGATCTTCATCTCCGCCGGCGAGCACGACATGTCGGACAACATCGTCCACCTGGTGCTTGCCCGCGCCGAGGGTGCGCCGGAAGGCGTGAAGGGCATCTCGCTGTTCATTGTGCCGAAGTTCAAGCTCGATGGCTCGGGCAATCCCGGTGAACGCAACACGCTCTCCTGCGGCTCGATCGAGGAGAAGATGGGCATCCACGGCAACTCGACCTGCGTCATGAACTATGACGAGGCCGAGGGCACGCTGCTCGGCGAGTTGAACGGCGGCCTGAAGGCCATGTTCACGATGATGAACGAGGCCCGCCTCGGCGTTGGCCTGCAGGGGCTTTCGGTCTCCGAGATCGCCTATCAGAACGCCGTTTCTTACGCGAAGGACCGGCTGCAGGGTCGCTCGTTGTCGGGCGCCAAGGCGCCGGACAAGAAGGCCGATCCAATCATCGTCCATCCCGACATCCGCCGCTCGCTGATGATCATGAAGGCGTTCAACGAGGGTGGCCGGGCGCTGGCGCTGTGGACGGCGATCAAGTCCGATGTCGCGCATCGTTCCGGTGACGACAAGGATCGTCAGGCGGCCGACGACTACACCGGGCTGATGACGCCGGTGGTCAAGGGCGTGCTCACCGACAAGGGTTTCGACCATGCGGTCATGGCCCAGCAGGTGTTCGGCGGCCACGGCTATATCGAGGAGCACGGCATGAGCCAGTTCGTGCGCGATGCCCGCATCGCCATGATCTATGAGGGCGCCAACGGCATCCAGGCGCTCGACCTCGTCGGCCGCAAGCTGGCGCAGAATGGCGGCCGCGCCGTGCAGGCCTTCTTCAAGGAGGTCGGCGAGTTCTGCGAAGAAAACCGCGCCGACGAGAAGATGGCGCCCTTCACCAAGGCGCTGAAGAAAGGCCTCAACGACCTGCAGGCGGCCACCATGTGGCTGGTGCAGAACGCCATGGCCAAACCCGACAATGCGGGTGCTGCCTCGACCGACTACATGCATCTCTTCGGCCTGGTGGCGCTGGGCTATATGTGGGCGCAGATGGCGAAGTGCGCGCAGGCGAAGCTCGCGGAAGGCGCCAATGGCGCCGGCGCGTTCTATGAAGCCAAACTCACGACGGCCCGCTTTTTCATGGAGCGGGTCATGCCGGAAACGGCGACGCGTCTCGCCCGCATTTCGAGTGGCGCGGACACGCTAATGGCGCTGCCGGCGGAAGCGTTCTAGGTTTGGCGGGCCGGCTTCGCCGGCCCACAAATGTCGGAACGCGGAGGAAATCGTGGCGACAAATCCAGCCGAAATTCTTGGTCTTCCGAAGCCCGCCTGGGCGGCGGACGAGGTTGGCATGCTCTACGACATGGCGTCCCGCTTCATGGCAGAGGAGATCGCGCCACGTTACGACGAGTTCGAGAAGAACGAGATGTTCGACCGCGAGAGCTGGCTGAAGGCGGGTGCTGCCGGACTGCTCTGTGCTTCCATGCCGGAGGAATATGGCGGCTCGGGCGGCACCTTCGCGCATGAGAGCGCCATCATCGAGGCAATCGGCCACGTCGGCGTCGACGGCTTCGGCATCGGCCTGCACAATTCGATCGTAGCACCCTACATCCTGCATTACGGTTCGGAAGAGCAGAAACAGAAATGGCTCCCCAAGCTCGCGACTGGCGAGCTGATCGGCGCCATCGCCATGACCGAGCCCGGCGCCGGTTCCGACCTGCAGGGCGTCAAGACCCGCGCCGAGAAGGACGGCAACCATTACAAGATCAGCGGCTCGAAGACCTTCATCACCAACGGCCAGCTTGCCAATCTGATCATCGTCGTCACCAAGACCGATCCCGACAAGGGCGCCAAGGGCACCTCGCTGATCGTCGTCGAGACCGACGAGGTCGAGGGCTTCGAACGCGGCCGCAACCTCGACAAGATAGGTCTGAAGTCGAACGACACCTCGGAGCTGTTCTTCAACGACGTGCGCGTGCCGACCTCCAATCTGCTCGGCGACGAGGAAGGCAAGGGCTTCGTCCAGCTGATGCAGCAACTGCCGCAGGAGCGGCTGCAGATCGGCACCGGGGCGATCGCCATGATCGAGCGGGCGCTGGCGCTGACCATCGACTACGTCAAGGAACGCAAGGCCTTCGGCAAGGCGGTCATCGATTTCCAGAACACCCAGTTCAAGCTGGCCGAATTGAAGACCGAGGCCACGATCGGCCGCGTCTTCTATAATGATTGCGTCGCCCGCCATATCGACGGCGGCCTCGATCCGGTCACCGCCTCGATGGCCAAATACTGGCTCAGCGACCTGCAGGGCAAAGTCGTCGACGAATGCCTTCAACTGCATGGCGGCTATGGCTACATGAATGAATACCCGATCGCCCGCATGTACCGCGACGCCCGCGTCCAGCGCATCTACGGCGGCACCAACGAAATCATGAAATTGCTGATCGGGCGCTCTCTGTGAGCGCAGCGGCCGGCAAAGCCAAGGAGCACGAAAATGACTGAGGCTTACGTCTATGACGCCGTGCGCACGCCGCGCGGCAGGGGCAAGAAGGATGGCTCGCTGCATGAGGTGCCGGCGGTGCGGCTCGCCGCAAGGACGCTCGAAGCGCTGCGCGACCGCAACGGGCTCGACACCGGCAATGTCGACGACATCATCTTCGGTTGCGTCGATCCGGTCGGCGAGGCTGGCTCCGTCATTCCGCGCGCCGCCGCCTTCGAGGCCGGCTACGACACCAAGGCGCCCGGCATGCAGATCTCGCGCTTCTGCGCCTCGGGTCTCGACGCCATCAACTTCGGCGCCGCCAAGATCGCGCAAGGGGCGGACGAGATCGTGATTGCCGGCGGCGTCGAATCCATGTCGCGCGTCGGCATGGGCATGTCGGGCGGCGCCTGGTTCATGGACCCCTCCGTTGGCCTGCCCGGCTGGTTCGTGCCGCAGGGCATCTCGGCCGACCTGATCGCCACCAAATACGGGTTTTCCCGCGATGACGTCGATGCCTACGCCGTCGAGAGCCAGAAGCGCGCCGCCAAGGCCTGGAGTGAGGGCCGTTTCAAGAATTCGGTCATCCCGATCAAGGACCAGAATGGTCTCACCATCCTCGATCATGACGAGCACATGCGGCCCACGACCGACATGCAGTCGCTGGCTTCGCTCAATCCATCCTTCGTCATGCCCGGCGAAATGGGCGGCTTCGACGCGGTCGCCGTGCAGAAGCATCCCGAAGTCGAGGAGGTCAACCACGTCCACCACGCCGGCAATTCCTCCGGCATCGTCGACGGCGCCGCCGCCGTGCTGCTTGGCTCCAAGAAGGCCGGCAAGGCGATGGGGCTGAAGCCGCGCGCCCGCATCCGCGCCTTCGCCAATATCGGTTCCGAACCGGTGCTGATGCTGACCGGTCCGGTCGACGTCACCGGGAAGCTTCTGAAGCGCGCCAAGATGAAGCAGTCGGACATCGACCTGTTCGAGCTCAACGAGGCCTTCGCTTCGGTCGTGCTGCGCTACATGCAGGCTTTCGACATCCCGCATGACCAGATCAACGTCAATGGCGGCGCGATCGCCATGGGTCATCCGCTCGGCGCCACCGGCGCGATGATCCTGGGCACGGTGCTGGACGAGCTGGAGCGCCGCGACTTGAACACCGCGCTGGTCACGCTCTGCATCGGCGCCGGCATGGGCACCGCAACCATCATCGAACGCGTCTGAGGGAGAGAGACGATGAGCTACACCAATTTCACCCTCGACGTCGACGCCGACGGCATTGCGCTGGTCACCTGGGACATGCCGGACCGCTCGATGAACGTCTTCACCGAGGAGGTGATGCGCGAGTTGAACGCCATCGTCGAGAAGGTGACCGGCGATGCAGCTGTCAAGGGCGTCGTCATCACCTCGGGCAAGGACACCTTCTCCGGCGGCGCCGACATCAGCATGCTGCAGAAGATGCTCGCCACCTTCGCCGCCGACAAGGAGAAGGATCTCGAGAAGGCGACCAAGGCGCTGTTCGAGAATGCCGGCTATATGACCGGCCTGTTCCGCAAGATCGAGACTTCCGGCAAGCCTTGGGTGTCGGCGATCAACGGCACCTGCATGGGCGGCGCCTTCGAGATGTCGCTCGCCTGCCACGGCCGCGTCGCCGCCGACAGCGACAAGGTGAAGATGGCGCTTCCCGAGGTGAAGATCGGTATCTTTCCCGGCGCCGGCGGCACCCAGCGCGTGCCGCGGCTGACCGACCAGCAGCAGGCGCTGCAGATGCTGACCACCGGGCAGCACCTGACGCCGCAAAAGGCGAAGGCGATGGGCCTGATCCACGAGATCGCCGAGCCTTCGAAACTGGTGGAGACCGCCAAGGCGATGATCAGGAACGGCTTGAAGCCGGTGGCGCCATGGGACGAGAAGGGCTTCAAGCTGCCGGGCGGGCCGATCTATTCGGCGGCCGGCGCCAATCTCTGGCCGCCGGCCATTGCCATCCTGCGCCGAGAGACCTACGGCAACTATCCGGCCGCGGCCGCGATCCTTAAATGCGTCTATGAAGGCCTGCTGGTGCCGTTCGACACGGCGCTCAGGATCGAGCAACGCTATTTCACCGAGATCATGCAGTCGAAGGAAGCAGCGGCGATGATCCGCTCGCTGTTCGTCTCGCTGCAGGAATTGAACAAGGGCGCGCGCCGCCCCGCCGGCGTGCCGGACACCAAATTCAAGAAGATCGGCATTCTCGGCGCCGGCTTCATGGGCGCCGGCATCGCCTATGTCACCGCGCGTGCCGGCATCCCGGTGGTGCTGCTCGACCGCGATCTGCCGTCGGCCGAGAAGGGCAAGGCGCATTCCGACGGCCTGATGGCCGATCAGGTCAAGAAGGGCCGCGCCAAACCCGAGGAAAAGGACAAGCTTCTGTCGTTGATCACCCCGACGGCGGACTATGCCGACCTTGCCGGGTGCGATCTCGTCGTCGAGGCGGTCTTCGAGGATTCGAGCGTCAAGAAGGAGGCCACCGAGAAGGCCGAAGCGGTGCTGAAATCGTCGGCGATCTTCGCGTCCAACACCTCGACTATCCCCATTACCGCCCTGGCGAAGAATTCGGTGCGGCCGAAGAACTTCATCGGCATCCACTTCTTCTCGCCGGTCGACAAGATGATGCTGGTCGAGATCATCCTCGGCAAGAAGACGGGCGACAAAGCCTTGGCCGTCGCTTTCGACTTCGTGCGTGCCATCAAGAAGACGCCGATCGTGGTCAACGACACGCGCGGCTTCTATGTCAACCGCTGCGTGCTGCGCTACATGTCGGAAGCCTACAAGATGCTGATCGAAGGCGTCCCGGCGCCGATGATCGAGAACGCCGCCAAGGCCGCCGGCATGCCGGTCGGCCCGCTGGCGCTGACCGACGAAACGGCCGTCGACCTTGCCCAGAAGATCATGAAGCAGACCATCAGGGATCTCGGCGACAAGGCCGTCGATC
The DNA here is from genome assembly GCF_020165075.1 of Mesorhizobium sp. CA4. Classification (NCBI taxonomy): domain Bacteria; kingdom Pseudomonadati; phylum Pseudomonadota; class Alphaproteobacteria; order Hyphomicrobiales; family Phyllobacteriaceae; genus Mesorhizobium; species Mesorhizobium sp. CA4. The sequence goes on along the minus strand of NZ_JAIUHK010000007.1, from coordinate 184,812 downwards.
CGAAGCAGATGGCGCTGATCAACACCATGGTCGACACGCATGGCCGCTTCGGCCGCAAGAACGGCAAGGGTTTCTATGACTATCCGGCAAAGCCCGGGAAGAAGAAGCTGTGGCCGGGCTTGAAGGATCTCTATCCGCAGCTGAAGCCCGAGGAGGTCGATTATGAGGAGCTGAAGCAGCGCCTCTTGGTCACCATCGCGCTGGAAGCGGCGCGAGTGATGGAAGAGGGCATCGTCACCGATCCGCGCGAGGCCGATGTAGGCTCGATCCTCGCCTTCGGGTTCGCGCCGTTCACCGGCGGCGCACTGTCCTACATAGACGGCATCGGCGCCAAGCGCTTCGTCAAGATCGCCAAGGGCCTGCAGAAGAAATATGGCGCCGAGTTCAAGGCGCCGAAGCTTCTGCTCGATATGGCCGAGAAGGGCGAGACCTTCTACCAGCGCTTCGACCCCTACCAGAAGGGCGAGGTCAGAGAGGCGGCCTGACGAACGAAGCCGATGTGTGTCTGGGGGCGAATGGCCGTACCATGGCCACGGCGTCGAGCCGTGGCCCCTACAACGTCGGCGATGAAAGCCGGCTCGATCGGTGTGCCGAACCAGGCACATCTGTGCCAGCGTATCACTTTCTATCCCGGTCCATCGCTACTGGTGGACAATGGTGTGGTCGCGCGCTAGACAGGCTTGAGGCATTTTTTCCTGTTTTGAAGGAGAGCGCGCGTGCTCTCACACGACCGCGTCTGGGCCGCAATCGATGCTCTCGCCGAGCGCTATTCGCTATCGGCTTCCGGTCTTGCCCGGCGCGCGGGTCTCGATTCGACGGCCTTCAACAAGTCGAAGCGCCTGTCGTCCGACGGCCGGCCGCGCTGGCCCTCGACGGAGTCGCTAGCCAAGATCATCGAGGCCACCGGCGCTTCGCTCGAGGAATTCACCGGCCTGGTCGAAGGACGCGGCGGCGTCTCCGCCGTCCCCCAGCGCCGCGCCGTACCGTTGCTTGGCTTCGCCCAAGCGGGCGCGGGCGGCTTCTTCGACGATGCCGGCTATCCGGCGGGGCAGGGCTGGGATCTGGTTGAGCTTCCGACGCGGGCGACCGAGACGTCCTACGCGCTGCAGGTGCAGGGCGATTCCATGCTGCCGCTCTACCGCAATGGCGATGTGCTGATCGTCGAACCGGGCGCACCGACGCGCAAGGGCGACCGTGTCGTGGTCAAGACCACCGCCGGCGAGGTGATGGCCAAGGTGCTCGACCGGCAGACGATGAAATCGATCGTGCTGGTTTCGCTCAACCCCGCCCATCCGGACCGTGACATCCCGACGCGCGATATCGAATGGATGGCGCGCATCGTCTGGGCGAGCCAGTAGGGCCAGGCTTATGCGGCTTCTTCAGACAGCCCTGGCGGTTCTGGCAGTTCCCGCGATGGCGGCTCTCGTTGTTGCCGGCGGACACATGGTCAAGGGCCACGAAAGCGCCGTCACGGTCGATCAGATCGATCCCATCGCCGATGCGCTTCCAACCGGCGACGACACCCTTTCCGGTTCTGATGCCGCGCAAGAGCCGGCGACCTCGGCCATTCCCGCGCCGGCCGCGCCGCAGCCACCGAAGCCCGCTGTTCATTCGAGGGCCATCGATCCGGACGTGGTGGCACCGCCGGACCTGTCGGAGCAGGAACTCGAACGGGTGGAGCCGCGGGCACCGCTCAGCGATCTGGCGCTGGCCGGGCCGCCCAAGCCGCCCAAAACGAAGATGCCGGGCGACTGGAACGGCACCAAGCTGTTCCAGCCGGTCGCCACCGCCGCCGGGCTGATCGAGTCGAAGGGCTATGCCGTCGCCGTATCCGGCGTGGATGTCGTCAAGGCCGACGAAACCTGCAGCGACCAGGGCAAGAGCTGGGCCTGCGGCGCCCGCGCCAGGACAGCCTTCCGCGCCTTCCTGCATGGTCGTGCGGTCGCCTGCACGGTGCCGCCGGACGGTGGTCGCGACACCATTTCCGCCGAATGCCATATCGGCAATCAGGACATCGGTCAGTGGCTGGTCGAGAACGGCTGGGCGCGCGCCGCGCAAGGCGGCCCCTATGTCGAGGCCGAGAACAAGGCCCGCACGGCCAGGAAGGGTATTTTCGGCCCGGCGCCGAAGCTTGACGGCCTGCCGGCGCTGCCGGCCGCGTCGGGGCCGGCGCCGGTCCCGACGGATTCGATCCTGCCGGCCGATGGCGACGCCGTTACGCCGCCAACTGACCAGCCAGCGCCCGCTCAATGAGCGCGCGCGTCTCGGCGATGCCGTAAAGCGCGGCGAAGGACCCGAAGCGCGGTCCGCGCTCCTGGCCTATCAGCACCTGATAGATCATCTGGAAGAAGGCGACCGACACGCCGGGCCCGCCTTCCGGGCTCTGCTTGGAATGATCCTGGTAGCGCTCGATCTTGCGCGCCACGTTGAGCGCGGCGTTCTGGATCGCCTCGCCGTCGGCGCCCTGCGGCAGCGCGCCGAGCGCGTCGGAAAGCTTGGCCAGCGCCTCGCGCTCCACTTCGTCGGCGGCGCGGTAGACCTTGGTCGGCTTCACGAAGTCGTCGAAATAGCGGATCGCGTAGCCGGTCAGCCGGTCGAGCTCCGGATGCGTCTTCGGCGTCACGCCCGGCGCATGCCGAGAGATGAAGCCCCACAGCACCGCCTTGTCATGCGCGTTGGAGGCGCTGACCAGGTTCAGCAGCAGCGCGAAGGGCACCGGCAGGTCGATGGCGGGCGGGTTGCCGTCATGCATGTGCCAGACCGGATTGCCGAGCCGCTCCTTCCAGTCCTGGCGCGGATAGGCGCCAAGGAAAGCGTAGTACTCGTCCACCGCCTTCGGGATGACGTCGAAATAGAGCTTCTTCGCCTGCCGCGGCCGCTGGTACATATAGAGGCCGAGGCTCTCCGTCGGCGCGTAGGTCAGCCATTCGTCGATGGTGAGCCCATTGCCCTTCGACTTCGAGATCTTCTGGCCCTCCTCGTCGAGGAACAGCTCGTAGACGAAATGCTCCGGCGCGCGCCCGCCGAGGATGTTGCAGATGCGGTCATAGATCACCGCATTGGTCTGGTGATCCTTGCCGAACATCTCGAAATCGACGCCGAGCGCCGCCCAGCGCATGCCGAAATCCGGCTTCCACTGCAGCTTCACATGGCCACCGGTGACAGGCAGCGTCGTCTCGGTGCCTTCGTCGTCGAAGGTGATGGTGCCGGCCTTGGCGTCGACATTTATCATCGGCACATAAAGCACGCGGCCGCTCTTCGGCGAGATCGGCAAGAACGGGCTGTAGGTCGCCTGGCGCTCCGGCCCGAGCGTCGGCAGCATCACGCCCATGATCTCGTCATAGCGTTCGGCGGCGCGCAGCAGCACCTCGTCGAAACGGCCGGCCTTGTAGTAGTGCGTCGCGCTGGCGAATTCGTAGTCGAAGCCGAACGTATCGAGGAAACGGCAGAGCATCGCATTGTTGTGGTCGGCGAAGCTCGCATAGTCGCCGCCGAACGGGTTGGGCACCGACGTCAGCGGCATATGCAGGTAGGGCTCGAGCGCCGCGCGGTCCGGCACGCTCTCCGGGATCTTGCGCATGCCGTCCATGTCGTCGGAGAAGCACAGAAGCTTGGTCTTGACCTTGTCTTGCGTCAGCACCCGGAAGGCGTGCCGCACCATGGTCGTGCGCGCCACCTCGCCGAAGGTGCCGATATGCGGCAGGCCGGACGGGCCGTAGCCGGTCTCGAACAGGACGGTTTCGGGAAAGTCCTTGTTCTTGTAGCGGGCGATGATCTTCTTGGCTTCCTCGAACGGCCAGGCCTTGCTCTCGGCCGCTGCGGCGAGCATCTCGGGATTGAGATCGATGATGTTTGATCCCGTCATGTCGAAGTTCCAGTCATGGCCGTCGGCGCGGCGGATAAAATTTGTCGACCGGTCTCTAGGCGCGCGAGGCCGGAGCGTCAACGATTTGCGGCGGTTTTCCTTGCGGCACCATAATGGCGTTCCTACGTTGGAGCCTCACTTTCAAGGAGTTTTGAATGCCTTCATTGACGCCGCACGAAGCCCTGATCCACCTGATGGTCATCACATCGGCTTCCGATCGCGACATGCCCGATGTCGAGCTGGCGCGGATCGGCGACGTCGTCCGCTCCTGGCCGGTGTTCGTCGATTTCAACCAGGACAGGCTGGTTCAGGTGGCGCAAGCCTGCCAGAAGGTGCTGCATGAGAAGGGCGGGCTGGAAGGCGTGCTGGCGCGCGTCGCCGAAGCGCTGCCGGATCGGCTGCGCGACACCGCCTACGCCGCTGCTTTCGAGGTTGCCGCAGTCGATCTCGAGATGCGCATGGAGGAGGTGCGCGTCCTGCAACTCATCCGCCTCAAGCTCGATCTCGACACCCTGACGGTGGCCGCGATCGCGCGTGCCGCGAAGGCGCGTCTGCGCCCGCTCACCTAAAGAAGCTGACAGGCCTAAAAAAAGCTCACCGGGAAATAACGCAGATAAAACTCGGCGAAGGTGCCTTTGATCGAGATTTCCTGCAGCGCATAATCGAAAGCGGCGGCAAGCGCGGCGTCGTTCTTGCGGGTGGCGATTGCCATGCCCGAGCCCAGATATTCCGGCGCCAGGTACGGACCGCCGGCGAAGCGGCAGCAGCCGGCGGCGTCGGAGCCGCCCAGCCAGAAGGCAAAGCGCATGCCGTCGCCGAAGGCGGCGTCGATCTTGCCGGCCTTGAGGTCGGCATAGAGGTCTTCCGGTGTGTCGAAAGTCACGACCTGCACGGTGTTGAAGTAATCGCGCAGCATTTTTTCATGCGCCGAGCCGCCGATGACGCCGACCCGCTTGCTGCGCAGCTTGTCGAGGATCGGCTCGGCGAAGGCTTTCGCCTTGGGCATGATGAAGCGGGCCGGGAATTGCATGTAAGAGCGCGAGAAGGCGTATTTCTCCCGGCTCTCCGGTGTCGCGGCGATGCCGGCGATGATCGCCTCGCCTTCGCCTTTCTGGAGGGCGCCCTCCAATTCGTTCCACGGCAACGCCTGCACCTGGCATTTCTCGACGATGCCCAGCTCCGCGCAGATCGCCCGCGCCAGATCGATGTGGAATCCCGACAGCCGGCCCGAGCCGTCCAGGAAGTTGAAGGGCGGAAAATCAGTGGTGGTGAGGAATCTAAGCCGCGGCAGCGCGGAGAGGTCGGGCTTCGGCAGTCGCTCCTTGGCGTCCCATAGTACCGGCACCTGCGGCTCTGCCGCCTGAGTCGCACCGGAAAAGGGCAGCACCCCGCCCAGCACCGACATCAAGGCCGGAAATATCCACCGCAAGATCACGATATGGCTCCGCACCTGCCCCCGTTCCTTGGCTTTTCGTATGAAAACGGGGCAGGCACAACGGTTTTTGATTTCAAGCGGCCGAATTAGGCGTATGCTTTAGCGCGTTTGCAAGTGACCTTGCGTGCCGGGAGGGCAGCTGCCGGCTTTGTTGAGGAGATTGCGACGCGGGGGTTGATGGCGAAGGGGTGTTCGGGCATCTACCGTCGGTAACGAAAAAGCAGAAGCAACATGGGGTAGATGTTGCGATGGGCCTGTTCGACAGAACTCTGGAATACATAGACCAGTTGCAGCATGCCGGCACCGCAGCCGCGGTTTGCGAGCGGCTGCTCGGCGTCACCTCGAACTTCGGCCTGACCGCATTGATGGCGGGAACCGTGCCGCAGCCGGGCACGCCGCGCGGCCGGCAGAAACAGCATGTGATGCTTTGCGATTGGCCCGGCGAATGGCTGGAGCGCTATGTGGCGCGCAACTATGTCGATCACGACCCGGTCGTCAGTCACATGAAGCAGCTTCAGGCGCCGTTCCAATGGCGGGACGCCTCCAAGAATGCCCTGATTGACAAGAGCAGCGACGAAGTCATGGGCGACGCCCGCGAGTTCAAGCTGCGCGACGGCCTGGCGTTTCCGCTGGTCACGCTCGATGGACAGATCGTCATGGTTTCGCTGGGCGGCGAATCCGTTGAATTGTCGGATGCGGAATTCGGAATGGTCTCGCTCGCGTCGACTTATGCGATCGGCCGCGCAATGCAACTGCACACCAAGGCCGACAGCACCATCGATCACATAGAATTGACAGCGCGTGAGCGGGAATGCCTGCAATGGGCGGCCGTCGGCAAGTCCGAATGGGAGATCTCGCAAATCCTCGGCATCTCGGAACACACTTCCGAGAAACACCTTCTTAACGCCAAGAGCAAACTCGGCGCAGCCAACCGGGTGCAGGCGGTCGCGGAGGCGATTAGGCGCGGTTATATTAGCTAGGTCGGCCGTGCCGACCTGGAAATTCTTGCCTGCGCCTTCGCGCAATATTTTAAGGGACATCACGGCCGTATCTTCCTCTCAAGCCCAGGAGACGGCTAATGCTCTTTGCCCTTACCACTCAGGAACTGATGGAACGTCCCGACCTCTGGGAGGCAGTCCATCGCCTGCGCTACAAGATCTTCGTCGAGGAGATGGGATGGACCGATCTTGATCGTCCCGACCAGCTCGAAATCGACCAGTTCGATCATGACGAAGCCGAACACCACCTCGTCATCCGCAACGGCGAACTGGCTGGCTACCAGCGCATGCTGCCGACCACCCGGCCGCATCTTCTGACCGACGTCCTGTCGGATCTCTGCGAGGGTCCGTCCCCCTCGGGGCCGAATGTCTGGGAGCTGACCCGCTATGCGGTGGCTCCAGGTTTTCGCGACGGCAAACGCGGCGTCTCGACGGTCGGCACCGAACTCATCGCCGGCTTCGTCGAATGGGGCCTGAAGCGCAACGTCAACCAGGTCATCATCGAGTTCGAGCCGATGTGGGTGCTGCGCGCTTTGCAACTGCACTTCCTGGCGACGCCGCTCGGCTACCAGCGCACCTATGGCAACCAGCAGGTCGTGGCGACGCTCCTCACCTTCACCGAGCACACGCTCCAGGTCGTGCGGGCCCGCCGCAACCACTTCCTGCCGGTGCTGAACCGGGGCTATCCCGGCCAGCTCGGCCTCAGGCAGGCGTCGTGATGGAGGCGATCATGAGTTTCCATCCTGAACCGGAACTGCGTGGCCATACGCTGGTCGTCACCGTGTCCTCGCATGATGGCCGGCCGGTGCTCGACAGGCATGCCTATGCGAGCCTCGCCAGGACCTTGCACGATGCGGCGGTCAATGACGAGGTCCGCGTCGTCATGCTGCGCGGCCTTGCCGGATGCTTCTGCCTTGGCGGCGACTTCTCGGAGTTCCTGGACGCCACCAAGCACCGAGAGCTGATCGCCGCCGTCACCGACATGTTCCGCATGTTGGCGACCTTCCCCAAGCCGGTGCTTGCCTGCGTCGACGGCGATGCCGTCGGCGTCGGCTGCACAATCCTGTTCCATTGCGACATGGTGATCGCTTCCAGAAACAGCACCTTCAGGGTGCCGTTCGTCGATTTCGGCCTGGTGCCGGACGCGGCGACCAGCATTCTGGCGCCCCAGAAGCTCGGCTATGCCGGCGCCTTCCGCTTCTTCTGCCTGGGCGACACGCTCGGGGCCGAAGACGCCAAGGCGCTCGGCCTGGTCGGCGAGATCGTGACGCAAGGCAATGCCGAGGAGGTAACGCTGGCGAGGGCGAAACAGCTGGCCAAGAAGCCGGTGGCGGCATTGCTGCAGACGCGTAGCCTGCTCAAGGGCGATACGGGCGTCTTATGCGACCGCATCGACCACGAGATCACGCTGTTCCAGCAGGCGCTCCAGGATGACACCACGCTGAAGCGGCTGCAGCGGATCGCTCGCCTGGCCGCCTGAGCGGCAGGCATAAAACATCAGCGCCGCGCGGGAAAGCGCGCGGCGCTGTAATCCGTCTGGAACCGCGTAAAAACGGAAGCCGGCGAATCCCGGTGTAGCAACGCTAGTCTTTGAGGAACCCTGGCCCCTCGCCGATGATCTTCTTGTCGGGCTTGCCGACGGCGTCGAGGTCCCTTCCGTCATAGGGCAGGGAAAGCAGGATACGCTGCATCACCGCGAGCCGGGCGCGGCGCTTGTCATTGGCCCGCACGACGACCCAGGGCGAGAACTCCTTGTGCGTGCGCTCGATCATCTGGTCGCGCGCCTTGGTGTAGTCGTCCCATTTGCTGACGCCGGCGATGTCGATCGGCGAGAACTTCCAGTTCTTCAGCGGCGACCAGCGGCGGTCGTGGAACCGTTCGAGCTGCGTCTCGCGGCCGATATTCAGCCAGAATTTGAAGAAATGGATGCCTTCGTTGCAGATCATCCGCTCGAAATGCGGCGTCTCGTCGAGGAATCTCTCGTGCTGCTCCGGCGTGCAGAACCCCATGACCGGCTCGACGCCGGCGCGGTTGTACCAGGAGCGGTCGAAAGTGACGAACTCGCCCGAAGCCGGGAAATGGTCGACATAGCGCTGGTAATACCATTGCCCGGCCTCCGTCGGCGTCGGCTTGGGCAGCGCGACGTTGCGTGCCGTGCGCGGGTTCATGTATTGCCGCAGCACGAAGATCGTCCCGCCCTTGCCGGCGGCGTCTCTGCCCTCGAACAGTGCCATCACCCGCTTGCCGGTCGCCTGCAGCCAGGCTTGCGCCTTGACCAGTTCGATCTGCAGCCCCTCGAGATCCTTGTCGTAGTCCTTGCCTTTCATCTTCTTGTCGTAAGGATAGCCGCCCGCGGTGAGCTTGTTATCCTCGATCCAGTCAGGCAGCACCGGATTGTCGATGTCGAACGCGCGCTCCTTGCCGCCGATCTTGATCTTGATCGGTGCCGTGGCGGGCACCGCTTCAGCCGTTTCCTTGGCCTTTTTCATCCGGACGAACCTTTCCAGTTTGCGGACTCATGCTATGGAGCCTGTGCAGCGCAGCGCGCATTCGGGCAAAGACGCTGCAACATTTTGATTTTGCGCATGAACCTTCGCGAAAATCGATCCTGATTTCCAGGGTCCCATGCGTCAGGCCGGTCCGGCGAGCCGGCTGACCGGTCGAACGGGATGCGGGTGGCGCGGACCTATGGCAGAGACGGGCGCGGGACGAGACAACAAGGAGCAAGCCTTGGCGGCGCGGCTGTCGCGCAACCGCTGGCTGCTTGGCGCGGGTGTTCTCGCGGTCCTTGCCGTTTATTTTTTCGCCGGCGTCTCCGTCTATGTGCTGGTGCTAGCCCTGGCGGCGCTCGCGGCCGCGGCGACGCTGCCCACGGATGCCGGACGCCAGCCAGCCGATGCAGGAGCAGCGATCGAGGCAAGCGGGCTGCAGAGCCTATCGGGCGAGTATCTGGCGGCCGCGGTCGCCGATCCGCTGATCATCTTTGACCACTCCGCCACCATCGTTCACGCCAACGCTGCCGCCTTCGCCGCCTTCGGCGGGCTAGCGCCTGGCATGTCGCTGTCATTGAAATTCCGCGCGCCGGAAATGCAGGCGCTGCTGGATGGCATCCTGTCGGGACAGGTCGCCGCCGATGCGGTCGACTACACCGAAAAGCTGCCGGTGGAACGGACCTATCGGGTCAGCGCGTCCACGGTCGGCCATGCCACCGGCCTTTACGTGTTGGTGTTCAAGGATCAGAGCGAGACGCGCCGCATCGACCGCATGCGGGCCGATTTCATTGCCAATGCCAGCCACGAGCTGCGCACACCGCTCGCCTCGATCGCCGGCTTCATCGAGACGCTGCGCGGGCCGGCCCGCAACGATGCGGCGGCGCGCGACCAGTTCCTGCAGATCATGCAGAACCAGACCGGCCGCATGGCCCGGCTGATCGACGATCTGCTCTCGCTGTCGCGGTTGGAAATGAAGCCCTATTTAGGGCCGGGCACGGAAGTCGACCTTCGCCAGACGATGGACAGCGTCATCGATTCGCTCGGGCCGCTGGCTGGTGAGAATGGCGTCGTCATCGAGCGAGAGTTCGCCGATGGGGCGCTTGTCGTTCCTGGCGATCGCGACGAACTGTTCCAGGTTTTCGAGAATCTCCTGGAGAACGCCTGCAAATACGGCCAGTCGGGCGGGCGCGTCACCGTATCGATCGCCGGCAGCGAGGATGGCCAACAGCCGGGCTTCGACGTCACGATAAGGGACTATGGTCCGGGCATCGCCGAAGAACACATCCCGCGCATCACCGAGCGTTTCTACCGCGTCGATGTCGAAAGCAGCCGCACCCAGAAAGGCACCGGGCTTGGCCTTTCGATCGTCAAGCATATATTGACCCGTCATAACGCAAGACTGTCCATCAAGTCGGAAGTCGGCAAGGGCGCGGCGTTCACGGTTCATTTGCCGGCTCGCTGATCGTATATCGGTTGCTAACCGTGAATTTCTTCATTCTGTCATGCGGTTCATGTATCAGCGACGGATGAGGGAAAGCACCAGCCGGCACAAACCGGGAAGGCATATCCATGCAGTCCGTCCATATCGTCAGTGCCTATGACGAAGAACTGAAATATCTGTCGAAGCGCATCGCCGCGATGGGCGGGCATGCCGAGCGCATGGTCGAACAGGCGGTGGCGGCTCTGGTGAACGTCGATCACGGCCTCGCCCAGAAGGTCATCCAGGACGATCTCGTCCTCGACGAGGGGCAGCGCGAGATCGACGACAAGGCCATCATCATCATCGCCAGGCGCCAGCCGATGGCGACGGACCTTCGCGAGATCGTCGGCGCCATCCGCATCTCGGCCGATATCGAGCGTGTCGGCGATTTGGGCAAGAACGTCGCCAAGCGCGTTGCCTCGGTCGACGGCCGCCAGCCGAACAGCCTTTTCCGCGGTATCGAGGCGCTTGCCAACCTGGCGCTGACGCAGCTCAAGGAAGTGCTCGACGTCTATGCCTCGCGCTCGGTCGAGAGGATCGGCTTCGTGCGCGACAGGGACGACCAGATCGACGCCATGTACACCTCGCTGTTTCGCGAGCTTTTGACCTATATGATGGAAGATCCGCGCAACATCACGCCCTGTACGCATCTTCTGTTCTGCGCCAAGAACATCGAGCGCATCGGCGACCATGCCACCAACATCGCCGAGACGATCTACTACATCGTCACGGGCGACCAGATGCCCGCCGACCGGCCGAAGGGCGACAGGACCGACAAGATCGTGCTTCCCGGCACGGTGCCGGCTAAGTGAACGGGCGGCTCTCGAACGGCTTTCTGATTTAGGTTAAGCTCCTCCAGGGACAGCGATTTTGTCAGTCGCAGTCTCGGGAGGTTTGCGATGGAACAAGTTCGGAACCTGACCCCGGCCCCAACGTCCGGCATCATAGCATCCAGCGTCTATTCGGGCGGCAAGCGCGTCGCCGACATCGCCATCGAACAGGCCGGCGAATGGGCGGCAAAACCCGGCCATGTCGTCTGGATCGGCCTGCTCGAGCCCGATCGCAACCTTCTGCTCAGGGTGCAGGCGCAGTTCCATCTGCATGACCTTGCGATCGAGGACGCCGAGCATCCGCATGCGCGCCCGAAGATCGAGCAATATGGCGACGCCCTCTTCATCGTTGCCCGCACCGCGCAATTGATCGACGGCCGCGTCACCTTCGGCGAGACGCATCTGTTCGTCGGCACCGGCTACATCGTCAGCGTCCGGCACGGGCCGTCGACCTCCTACGCCGCCGTTCGCCAGCATTGGGAAAGCTGCCCGCATTCGCTGGCCAAGGGTGAGGATTTCGTCCTCTACGCCATCCTCGATTTCATCGTCGACAACTACATGCCGGTGCTGGAGCAGATCGAGGACGAGGTCGAGGCGATCGAGGACAAGGTGCTTTTGAAGCCGATGACCGGTTCTGACATCGAGCGTCTGTACATGCTGCGCCGCGATCTGCTGCGCCTGCGCAATGCGGCCCTGCCGCTGGTCGAGGTCTGCCGTCGGCTGACCAGCGCCGATCTGCCGCAGATCCATGCCGCCATGCATCCGCTGTTTCGCGACGTGACCGACCATATCCGCACCGTTCAGGAAAAGATCGATAGCCTGCGCGAGGTTCTGGCCTTCGCTTTCGAAGCGAGCCTGCTCGTGGGACAGAGCCAGGAAACCGCCATTTCCAAGAAGCTCGCCTCATGGGCCGCTATCCTGGCGGTGCCGACAGCCTTCGCCGGCATCTACGGCATGAACTTCTCCGACATGCCGGAACTGAAGATGGAATATGGCTATCCGACAGTCCTGGTAGCCATCGCGCTGATCTGCGCGTTCCTGTACTGGCGGTTCAAGAAGAATGGATGGCTGTGAAGGGGAGGGAGTAGGGCAGTAAGGGAGTAGGTAATACGGAGCGATTGACTGGCGAGACGTCGCGCGTGAAGCGCTTTTTCTCCTACTCCCCTACTGCCTGACTCCCCTAATCTTACCTTGCCCTGCGCCGCTCCGCCGCCGGCTGGAACGCGACCCGTGAATGATACTTGCAATAGGGTCCCGTTTCGGCGGCGTCGTTGCCGCAGAAGCTGAAGTCTTCCGAGAGCGGATCGCCGTTCGGCCATTTGCAGGTCCGTTCGTTCAGTTCGACGAGCTGCAGGTTGCGCGAGATCGGCACCACGACATTCTCGACCGGGCGGATATAGTGGCGCGCGACCGGCTCGGCGTCGAACTGCACCTGCAGCGCGGTGGCGCCGATCGTCGTCGTCACGTGACGTGTGGCGCTTGCGGCGCGGGTCACCGATTTCTGCATCGAGGCGCCTTGCGTCGCCTTTTTCTGGCGCGCCGGGGCGGCCGTCGCGCGGCCGCGGCCCGACAGCTTCAGGCGATGCACCTTGCCGATGACGGCGTTACGGCTCACTCCGCCAAGCTGTGCGGCAATCTGGCTGGCACTCAGGCCCTCCGACCACAATTTCCTGAGAAGTTCTACCCGCTCGTCAGTCCAATTCATGGGGCGCGCTCCTGCTGAGGCGTGCGGTAGTCAGAATCTGTTCCCGACCCGGCTCTCGCCGGGCAAACGACACCACATATACCGGGTGATTAGGTCCGCCGCACGAAATCTAGTTATTTCTCGACTACAAATACCTTATGCGCTGACTCGGTGACAAGAGTCCCCGGGGCAACACGATTCGGTTTTTTCGGTTTTCCCCAACTTGCCGCTCTACTTATGAGCCGGCATGGCGTCAGGGCTTGGCCACGCGCTTCTGCATGACGTTTTCGTTGACTTCATGGCCGAAAAACATGATAAGCCGCAAAGGCCGCCGCATTGGCGGCTTTTTTGATTTCCGGTTCCGGAGACGCATATAATGAGCGGTTCGGCGCTTTACGAGACCTTTGCTCGCGCACCCCTGGCTTTCGACCGTGGGGAGGGGACGTGGCTGGTCACCGACAAGGGCGAGCGATATCTCGACTTCGCGGGCGGTATCGCGGTGAATTCGCTGGGCCACAGCCATCCGCATCTGGTCGCAGCACTCACCGAACAGGCCGCCAAGCTCTGGCACGTCTCCAATCTCTACGAGATCCCGGAACAGCGCCGGCTGGGCGAGCGACTGGTTGACGCCACCTTCGCCGACAAGGTGTTCTTCACCAATTCCGGCGCCGAGGCGCTGGAATGCGCCATCAAGACGGCCAGGCGCTATCATTTCGTCAAGGGCCATCCCGAGCGTTTCCGCATCATCACCTTCGAGGGCGCCTTCCACGGCCGCACCCTGGCGACGATCGCCGCCGGCGGCCAATACAAATATCTCGAAGGCTTCGGCCCGAAGGTCGAGGGCTTCGACCAGGTGGCTTACGACGACATCGATGCGGCCGAAAAGGCGATCACACCGGAGACCGCGGCAATCCTGATCGAGCCGGTGCAGGGCGAGGGCGGCATCCGCCCGGTGCCGACGCAGTCCTTGAAGCGACTGCGGCAGCTTTGCGACCAGCACGGCCTGCTTTTGATCTTTGACGAGGTCCAATGCGGCATCGGCCGCACCGGCAAATTGTTCGCGCATGAATGGGCCGGCGTCACGCCCGACCTGATGGCGATCGCCAAGGGCATCGGCGGCGGCTTCCCGATGGGCGCCTGCCTTGCCACGGATGAGGCGGCGACCGGCATGACGGCCGGCGTGCACGGCACCACCTTCGGCGGCAATCCGCTGGCGATGGCGGTCGGCAACGCCGTGCTCGACGTGGTGCTGGCCGACGGCTTCCTCGAGGACGTGCAGCGCAAGGCGCTGCTTCTGAAGCAGGGACTGGCCGGGGTCGCGGATGAATTTCCCGAGGTCATCGAGAACATCAGGGGAACCGGCCTGATGCTCGGGCTGAAATGCGCCATGCCCAACACCAAGGTGAACATGGCGCTGCGCGACCAGCACCTGCTTGCCGTGCCGGCGGGCGACAATGTCATCCGCCTCCTGCCGCCGCTGACCGTCACCGACGAGGAGATCGGCGAAGCGCTGGAGCGCATTCGCGCCGGCGCCAAGGGCCTGACCGACGCGATTGTGGCCGAAGCCGCGAAATAATTTCTGGAACCTGCCGATGAGTGTTCGCCACTTCACCGATCTATCCGCCGTTTCGGCGGGCGACCTGCGCATCATGCTGGATGACGCGGTGGCGCGAAAGACCAGGCTTAAGGCGGGTGAACGTTCAAAACCGCTCGACGGCAAGGTGCTGGCCATGATCTTCGACAAACCGTCGACGCGCACACGCGTGTCCTTCGATGTCGGCATGCGCCAGCTCGGCGGCGAAACCATCATGCTGACCGGCACCGAGATGCAGCTCGGCCGCTCGGAGACCATTGCCGACACGGCAAAAGTGCTGTCGCGCTATGTCGACGCCATCATGATCCGCACCACCTCGCATGACCGGCTGCTGGAGCTCACCGAGAACGCCGCCGTTCCGGTCATCAACGGGCTGACCGACGACACACATCCCTGCCAGCTCATGGCCGACATCATGACCTATGAAGAGCATCGCGGTCCGGTGGCCGGCAAGACCTTCGCCTGGACCGGCGACGGCAACAATGTGCTGCATTCGCTGCTCGAAGCCTCGGCACGGTTCCGCTTCAACCTCAATGTCGCGGTGCCGGAGGGCAGCGAGCCTTTCGAGAAATATGTCGACTGGTCGAAAGCCAATGGCGGCAAGGTCCGGTTTGCCAAGTCGGCCGAGGAAGCCGTCGACCAGGCCGACTGCGTCGTCACCGACAGCTGGGTGTCGATGGGGCAGGAGCACCGCGCCCGCGGCCACAACGTCTTCCTGCCCTATCAGGTGAATGCGGCGCTGATGGCAAAGGCCAAGCCCGATGCGTTGTTCATGCACTGCCTGCCGGCGCATCGCGGTGAGGAAGTCACCGACGAGGTGATCGACGGGCCGCATTCGGTGGTCTTCGATGAGGCCGAGAACCGGCTGCACGCCCAGAAGGCGGTGCTGGCCTGGTGTCTGGGCGCTTGATAAGGGCGGACCTGACCGCTTCCGGCCCGATCGGGGTCAACTTGATCTGGGGATACGTGATGCCTATCTGCGGGCCATCACGTAAATTGAACGCGCTTCGACGCATGCGGCTCATTGGGCGGCATGGCTGCGCCCCGGAGTTTTGTCATGTTGGAAACCCATACCTTGCCTGAGCACAAACCCCAACTCGGTGAATTCGGCTTCGCTGGCGACGATCACGTCGTGCCTTACGAGGTCGCGCCGCTCGATGTGCGCGGCCGCACCGTGCAGCTTGGGCCGATGCTCGACGCCATCTTGAGCCGCCACAATTATCCTGAGCCGGTCGCCCGCCTGCTGGCGGAGGCCTGCGTGCTCACCGTGCTGCTCGGCACCTCGCTGAAGTTCGAAGGCAAGTTCATCCTGCAGACCCGCACCGACGGTCCGGTCGACATGCTGGTGGCCGATTTCGCCACGCCGCATGCGCTGCGCGCCTATGCGCGCTTCGACGCTGACCGGCTGCAGGCGCTGACCGCCGCCGGCGAGACCTCGCAGCAGACGCTGCTTGGCAATGGCGTGCTGGCTCTGACCATCGACCAGGGCGCGCATATGCAGCGCTACCAGGGTATCGTCCAGCTCGACGGCACCTCGCTGGAGGACGCCGCGCGCACCTATTTCCGCCAGTCGGAGCAGATCCCGACGGAGATCAAGATGTCGGTCGCCAAGCTGGTGACGCCCGGACCGGCCGGCGCGCGCGAGCAGTGGCGCGCCGGCGGCATCCTTGCGCAGTTCCTGCCGCAGGCGCCGGAGCGCATGCGCGTTCCCGATATTTCGGGCGGCGACGGCGACGACCGTGAGCTGACGGACCATCCGGCCGACAATTCCTGGCAGGAATTGCTGGCGCTGCTCGGCACCATCGAGCCGACGGAGCTGATCGACCCGACGGTGGGCGCCGAGCGGCTGCTCTACCGGCTGTTCCATGAGCATGGCGTACGCGTTTTCAGCAGTGTGCCGGTCGCCGATCAGTGCTCCTGCTCGCGCGAAAAGATCCGCGGCATTCTGGAAGGGTTTTCGGCCGAGGAGATCAAGGACTCGACCGAGGACGGCGGCATCCACGTCGCCTGCGAGTTCTGCTCGACGCAATACGACTTCGATCCGGCCGAGTTCGCGAAGTAGCGTCTTTACTTTCTCACCGTTCTACGGGGAGAAGGTGCCCGAAGGGCGGACGAGGGGCGGCGCCAAGGTTGGCGGTGATACGTCCGCCGTGGCGAAGCTGTTCTCCGCCTCAAGGAAATCTCAGAAGCCCGGCGCTGCCCCTCATTGCCCTGCCGGGCATTTCTCCCCGTATAGAGACGGGGAGAAAAACGCTAATTCACCGTCCGCCTTGTCCCCGGCATATCCAGCGAAAACGCCGGAATGGCGATGTCGAACGTCTCGCCGCGGCCGTTGCGCATCGTGTAATGGCCGACCATGATGCCCGACGGCGTCGAGAGCGGGCAGCCTGAAGTGTATTGATAGCTGTCGCCGGGATTGAGTTCCGGCTGATCGCCGACGACGCCGGCGCCGCGGACCTCCTCGACCCGGCCCTGGCCGTCCGTGATGTGCCAATAGCGCGACACAAGCTGCACGAATTCGTCGGAGCGGTTGTCGATCGTCACCTGATAGCCCCAGACATAGCGGTTCTCGGACGGATCGGAGCGGTCCTCCAGATAGAAGGGCCTGACCAGCACTTCGATGTTGCGCGTCACTGCGCGATACATGGGCCACTCCGGTTGCCGCTGCGGAATATATGTCACGCTCCGCTCCTATTAGACGTAGCGCCGACCATCCTGCCAGCCTTGTAAGCGCAGGTGCCGAAAAACAATGTCATTTAAGTGACATACGACAATGTTGGTGTGCACAGACCGTGCCGGGCGACTCGGGCGCTCTGCAACTGATGAAACGACGGCATGCGGCCTAGAGGAATTCCAGGAAAAATGTGAGCGGTTTTCCGTCCGGAATTGCGTGAAAACAAAGAGATAGACGGGTTCGCCGTTTCCGTGAAATGGTGAACTCCCTATCGAGGAGTAACCAGATCTCGATGGACTGACTATCGCAGCCGGCCTGACTTCGTCAGCCCTTCTTCTCTTCAATCTTGCCAGCATCCTGCTCGCCTCGTCGCGGCTGAAACGGCGCCATGTGATTGCGCCGCCCGCCGGCGCGCAGCCGGTCTCGATCATCGTTCCCTCGCGCGGCGCCGAGCCGTTCACGCAGGAGACCCTGCAGCGCGCCTTCTCGCTCGACTGGCCGCGTTATGAGCTGATCTTCTGTGTCGCGCATGCCGACGACCCGGTAGTGAGGCTCATCAATGCGGCGATCGCGCGCCACCCCACGGTTCCGGCGCGGCTCCTGATCGGCGATGACCGCACCAGCGCCAATCCCAAGCTCAACAATTGCGTCAAGGGCTGGCAGGCGGCGCGGCACGATTGGGTGATCCTCGCCGATTCCAACGTGCTGATGCCGCGGGACTATGTCCAGCACCTGATGGCGGCATGGCGGCCGGACAACGGCCTCGTCTGCTCGACGCCGATCGGCTCGCGGCCGGACGGTTTTTGGGCGGAAGTCGAGTGCGCCTTCCTCAACACGCTGCAGGCGCGCTGGCAGTATGCCGGCGAGGCGCTCGGCCTCGGCTTCGCCCAAGGCAAGAGCATGCTGTGGAACAAGCCGATGCTCGACGCCAATGGCGGCATCCAGGCTTTGGCCGCCGAGATCGCCGAGGATGCGGCGGCCACCAAGCTGGTCAATGGGCTTGGCCTTCGCGTCAATCTCGTCGCCTCGCCTTTCGAGCAGCCGCTCGGCCAGCGCAAGCTCGCCGAGATCTGGTCGCGCCAGACGCGCTGGGCGCGGCTTCGGCGGGTTACATTCGCACTGTTCTTCGCGCCGGAGATTCTGACCGGCGCGGCGATGCCGCTGCTGCTGGCGCTGCTTGCCGCGGCAGGCGCCGGCGTCAGCCTGCCCACAACGGCCTTGTGCGTGCTGGCGGTCGCCTACCTGCCGGAGTGCCTGCTGGCCTCCGCCAAGGGTTGGTACCTGTCGCCGCGCAGCATCACCGCGATGATCGTGCGCGACTTCATGCTGCCCGCCATCTGGGCGCGCGCCTGGTTCGGCGGTGCCGTCGAATGGCGCGGCAATGCCATGACCATCCGCACCAAGGCGATGACCGAGCTGGAGGAGCTCGCCTGAGGCTCCGGCCGCGGCGGTCTCAGCCTTCTATTTTGCCGCCTTGAGCGCCTGTTCGACGTCTTCCAGCAGATCGTCCGTGTCCTCCAGACCGACGGAGAGCCTGAGCGTGCCGGGGCCGATGCCGAGCTCGGCGCGCGCCTCGTCGCTGAGGTTCTTGTGCGTCGTCGTCGCCGGATGGGTGATCAGGCTCTTAGCGTCGCCGAGATTGTTCGAGATCAGCACGATGTCGAGCGCGTTCTGGAAGGCGAAGGCCGCCTGCTTGCCGCCCTTGACGTCGAGGCAGATCAACGTCGAGCCGCCAGACATCTGCTTCTTGACGACGTCCGCCTGCGGGTGATCCGCCCGGCCCGGGTAGATGACGCGGGCAATCTCCGGCCGCTCGGCCAGGAAATCGGCGATCTTGCCGGCGCTCTCCGTCTGCTGGCGCACGCGCAGCGGCAGCGTCTCCAGGCCTTTGAGCAGCGTCCAGGCGTTGAAGGGCGACAGGCTCGGGCCGGTGTGGCGGAAATAGTCGTGCAGGTTCTCGTCGATCCACTTCTTGTCCGACAGAATGACGCCGCCCAGGCAGCGGCCCTGGCCGTCTATATGCTTGGTCGCCGAATAGACGACGATATGGGCGCCGAGCAGCAAGGGCTTCTGCTGCAGCGGCGTGGCGAAGACATTGTCGACGATCACCCGCGCCCCGATCGAATTGGCGAGCTTGGCGACCGCGGCGATGTCGACCACCTCCAGCGTCGGATTGGTAGGGCTTTCCAGGAAGAACAGCTTGGTGTTCGGCCTTACCGCTTTTTCCCAATTGGCGATGTCGGTGCCGTCGACCAGCGTCGCCTGGATGCCGTAGCGCGGTGCCAGCGTCTCGACCACCCAGCGACAGGAACCGAACAGCGCCCGCGCCGCAACGATGTGGTCGCCGGCCTTCACGCTGCACAGCAGCGCGGCGGAAACGGCGGCCATGCCGGAGGCGGTGGCGCGGGCATCCTCGGCGTCTTCCAGAGCGCACATGCGCTTTTCGAACATGTCGACGGTCGGGTTGGCGTAGCGCGAATAGATGAAGCCCGGCTCCTCGCCCTTGAAGCGAGCCTCCGCAGCCTGCGCCGTCTCATAGACATAGCCTTGGGTGAGATACATCGCCTCGGAGGTCTCGCCGAAGCCGGAACGCAACGTTCCGCCATGCACGAGTGCCGTCTGAGGTTTCCAATTGCGCTTCTTGATGCTCATAGCCCTGCTTTCAGACACAAAAAAACCGGCCGCGAAGTCGCAACCGGGTCCATATAGCCTTGCGGCTCGACGGTCCTTTAGCGACTTGTTTAACGTGGCTGCAAGCCGACCGGCCAAATCACCACGGGATAACGACCCTTTAGACCCGCGCCGTGCTTGCGTCAATTGCCGGCTTCATTAAGAGGTTTGTACCAGCCGGGCGGCAAGAGCCAGCTTAGATCCTCGCCCGGCCTTGTGAACGGAGCCAGCCTTTGCGGCAGACAGGCATTCTTCCGGATCAGGACATCGCGGCGCTGTTTCAATCCGGCGCGCTGAAGTCGCCGCGCGCGCTGGACTCGGACCAGATACAGCCGGCCAGCCTTGATCTGAGGCTCGGCGACAAGGCGTTTCGCGTGCGCGCTTCCTTTCTGCCGGGGCCTGATCATCTGGTCGCCGACAAGCTCGACCGGTTGAAGCTGCATGAGATCGGCCTCGCCGAGGGGGCGGTGCTGGAAACAGGCTGCGTCTACATCGTGCCGCTGCTCGAAAGCCTGGCGCTGCCTTCGAACGTGTCGGCCTCGGCCAATCCGAAGAGCTCGACCGGGCGTCTCGACATTTTCACCCGGGTGATGACCGATCGCGGCCACGAGTTCGACAAGATCGCCGCCGGCTATCACGGGCCACTCTATCTCGAGGTCAGCCCGCGCACCTTCCCGATCGTCGTGCGCGCCGGCTCGCGCCTTTCGCAGATACGCTTCCGCACCGGCAATGCGGTGCTGTCGGAGAGTGAGCTGCGCGACCTTCACCGCGCCGAGATGCTGGTCGCCACCGAGCCTCCCAATATTTCCGGCGGCGGCATCGCGCTGTCGATCGATCTCGACGGCGACAAGGACGGTCTCGTCGGTTATCGCGGCAAGCACCACACCGGCCTGGTCGACGTCGACAAGCGCGCCGCCCAGGATGTCGTCGATTTCTGGGAGCCGATCTACAAGAGCGGCGCCGGCGAACTGGTGCTCGATCCCGACGAATTCTACATCCTGGTCTCACGCGAAGCAGTGCATGTACCGCCGCTCTACGCTGCCGAGATGACGCCGTTCGATCCGCTGGTCGGCGAGTTCCGCGTCCACTATGCCGGCTTCTTCGATCCGGGCTTCGGCCATTCCGCCGCCGGCGGCAGCGGCAGCCGCGCGGTGCTCGAAGTGCGCAGCCACGAGGTGCCTTTTATCCTCGATCACGGCCAGATCGTCGGCCGCCTAGTCTACGAGCATATGCTGAAGCGCCCGCAGGCGCTTTACGGCACCGATCTCGGCTCGAACTATCAGGCGCAGGGCCTGAAGCTTTCCAAGCATTTCAGGGCAGCGCGGTGAGCGCCGCTGAGTTCGGTTGGCAGTCAGCCGCGAAACAGAAATCGTTGAGCTGCGCCCAGACAGGCGTGAAAGTGGCCGATGTAGAGCAGCTCGCGCTCAGCCAGGCGCTTCCTGCCCCAAAACCCTTCGGTTTGCTTGGTCTCATCAAGCTGGGAGCTTGAGCCCGCCCGCAGGGGGAACAACTGCTTGTCGAGGCATCCGAGGACATAGGCTCGCGCGGAGTCTATGCCGCAGGCCTTGGCCTTGTCGTTCAGTTTGTCGGCGCGCAGCGCGGACGTTATCCGATCCGCATTGCGCATCAAAAAGGTCACTTGCGGTTTCGAGTAGCCGGTGGCGAGAAGCTGGCTCGTCATCCCCGATCGGGCTTGGCTGTAGGACTTCGGGCTGCATTTGGCGGCGCTGTGAGCCGTGGAAGACATGCAGGCGAGGGCAAGCATCAAGCCCACCAACACAGCGCCGATCCGCTTCCGGTCCATTTCCTCCCAGGCCTTGGCGCTACAGCGCCTTCACCGCCACCTTCACCGGCTTCTCGATCTCCAGCGGATTGCGCAGCGGCAGGCCGAAATCCGGCGCCTCGATCTCGAACGTATCGCCGGCCTCCGTCTTGATGCCGTCAGCGAAGGAGAGCGTCGCGGTGCCGAACATATGCACATGCACGTCGCCCGGCTGCCGGAACGCCGAATATTTGAAATGGTGGTGCTCGAGATTGGCAATGGTGTGCGACATGTTCGCCTCGCCCGACAGGAACGGCTTTTCCCAGAGCAGCTTGCCGTCGCGCCAGATGCGCGAGGCGCCGCGAATGTCGGCGGGCAGGTCGCCGATCAAGATTTCAGGGCCGAACGAGGCATTGCGCAGCTTGGAATGGGCGAGGAACAGATAATTCACCCGCTCGGTGACGTGATCGGAGAACTCGTTCGACAGCGTGAAGCCGACGCGGAACGGCGCGCCGTCATCGCCGATCACATAGATGCCGGCGATCTCGGGCTCCTCGCCGCCGTCTTGCGCGAAGGCCGGAGACATCAGCGGCGCGCCCGGCGCCACCGCCATCGTGCCGTTGCCCTTGTAGAACCATTCCGGCTGCACGCCGACCTGGCCTTTGGCCGGCTTGCCACCTTCGAGACCCATGCGGAACATCTTCATGGAATCGGTGAGTTCCGCCTCGCCGCCCTCGCTGAGCTTCTTGTGCATGGAATCGCGCGTTGCCGCGGAGCCGAGATGCGTCAGCCCCGTGCCGGTGAGATGCAGGTGCGCGGGATCCGGATGGTTGATCGGCGAGACCAGCCTGCCCCTCTTATAGACGGCATCGAGATCGACCGTCTCGCCATAGCCCTTGCGCTCGATCAATGCCTCGAGGCCTGTGCCGGTGCGCGCGGCCTCCATGGCCAGCGAATAGACGCTGCGCGCGCCATTGATGACCCTGGTCTTGCCGCCGCCATTGCGGGCGACGACGCGGATCGTCTCGGCGTCGTCGAGGATCTGGGAGATCAGCATGTTCAATCCTCTCTCATTTCTACGGCTGCCTGCGGGCAAACCTTACCGGGCGCGGCGTGGAGCGATCCACGCCACGGTTGAATTTCTTCGTCCGGATTGCGCTCGCGAGCCTGGTCCTTGTCGGGACTTCTTGACGCCGACGGGCTGCCGGCAGCTTCGCGATCTGAAACCCGTATGCCTCCTGAACCTTGCTCCGGCCCTTAAGCCTTGTTCTTGTTGTAGACGTCGAAGATGACCGCGCCGAGCAGCACCAGACCCTTGACCACCTGCTGCCAGTCGACATTGACGCCCATGATCGACATGCCGTTGTTCATCACGCCCATGATGAAGCCGCCGACCACCGCGCCGATCACCTGGCCGACGCCGCCCATTGCCGAGGCGCCGCCGATGAAGACCGCCGCAATGACGTCGAGCTCGCTGCCGAGACCCGCCGCCGGCACGGCCTGGCCGAGGCGCGCCGCGATGATCAGGCCGCCCAGCGCCGACAGCACGCCCATATTGATGAAGACGAGCAGCGTCAGCCTTTCGGTGTTGATGCCCGAGAGCTGCGCGGCCTTGGCGTTGCCGCCCATCGCATAGATGCGGCGGCCGATGGTCATACGTTTGGTGACGAAGACGAACAGCGAGATCAGCACGCCCATCACCAGCAGTACGACCGGCAGGCCCCTGTAGCTGGCGAACTGGAAGACCAGGAACAGCGCCAGCGCGCTGCCGACCAGCGTCTTGATGACGAACAGCGGGAAGGGCTCCGCCTCATAGCCATGACGCTCGCGCTTGCGCCGCGTCCGGAAGCCGAAATAGGCATAGGCCAGGACCGCGATCAGGCCGAGCACGACCGTCGTCATGTGCAACGTCAAGCCACTGCCGACGATCGTCTTGCCGGCGGCATTCACCGTCGGCGGGATCAGCGTCAGCGGACCGATGACGTCCGGGATGAAGCCGGAGCTCAGCGCCTTGAAGCTGTCCGGCAGCGGGCCGACGGAGGAGCCGCCGCCAAGCAGCGCCTGGCAGATGCCGCGGAAGATCAGCATGCCCGCCAGCGTCACGATGAAGCTCGGTATGCGGTGATAGGCGATCCAGTAGCCTTGTGCGGCGCCGATCAGCGCGCCGACGATCAGGCACACGATCGAGACCACCAGCGGATTCGAGAATATCCCGAGCGGCCAGATGACCATCATCATCGCCGCGAGCGCGCCGATGAAGCCGGCGACCGATCCCACGCTGAGGTCGATATAGCCGGCGACGATCACCAACAGCATGCCGAGCGCCATCACGATGATGAACGAGTTCTGCTGCACCAGATTGCTGAGGTTGACCGGTTTGAACAGCGTTCCCGACGTCGTGTACTGGAAGAACAGCATGATCACGATCAGCGCGATGATCAGGCCGTATTCGCGCAGGTTCGTCGTCAGCGCCGAAACTGCGACGCGTGGACCCTGCTTGACGTCCTCGGCGACGCCGCTCTGCGGCGCGGGAGCGCTTTCTGTGCTCATGATGCTTTTTTTCCTTCTCCCCGAACGATGGCGCGCATGATTTTTTCCTGGCTGGCGTCGCTTGCCGCCATTTCGCCGACGATGCGTCCTTCGTTCATCACATAGATGCGGTCGGTGATGCCGAGCAGTTCAGGCATTTCCGACGAGATGACGATGATCGCTTTGCCCTCGGCGGCGAGGCGCGCGATGATCGTATAGATTTCGTACTTGGCGCCGACGTCAATGCCGCGCGTCGGCTCGTCGAGGATCAGCACTTCCGGATCGGCGAACAGCCATTTCGACAGCACCACCTTCTGCTGGTTGCCGCCCGAGAGATTGCCGGTCAGCTGATAGACGCTGGAGGCGCGAATGTTGGTCTTCTTGCGGTAATCGTTGGCGACGCTCATCTCGCGCATGTCGTCGATGACGCCGCGGCTGGAAACGCCGGAGAGGTTGGCCAAAGTCACATTGTGCTTGATGTGGTCGATGAGGTTGAGGCCGTAGGTCTTGCGATCCTCGGTGACATAGGCGATGCGGTTCTCCACCGCTCTGCTCACCGATGAGAGGTCGAGCGGCCTGCCTCTAAGCAGAACCTCGCCTGTGATGTGCCGGCCATAGGAGCGGCCGAACAGGCTCATCGCGAATTCGGTGCGGCCGGCGCCCATCAGCCCGGCAATGCCCACCACCTCGCCCTTGCGCACATTGAGGTTGACGTTCTTGATCACCTGCCGTTCGGCGTGGATCGGGTGGTAGACCGACCAGTCCTTGACCTCGAAGATGACCTCGCCGATCTGCGGCTCGCGCGGCGGATAGCGGTCGTCGAGCGAGCGGCCCACCATCGAGGTGATGATGCGGTCTTCCGAGATATCTTTCCTCGGCAGAGTCTCGATGGTGCGCCCGTCGCGGATCACCGTCACCTTGTCGGCGACCCGGTTCACCTCGTTGAGCTTGTGCGAGATCAGGATCGAGGTCATGCCCTGGCGCTTGAACTCGAGCAGAAGGTCGAGCAGCGCCTGACTGTCCGTTTCGCTGAGCGACGCCGTCGGCTCGTCGAGGATCAAGAGCTTCACTTCCTTGCTCAGCGCCTTGGCGATCTCGACCAGCTGCTGCTTGCCGACGCCGATATTGGTGATCAGCGTTTTGGGATCCTCCCTGAGCCCGACCTTCTTGAGCAGGGCGGCCGTGCGTGTCTCGTTGGCGTCCCAGTCGATGACGCCATAGCTGGCGTGCTCATTGCCGAGGAAGATGTTTTCCGCGATCGACAGCATCGGCACCAGCGCAAGCTCCTGGTGGATGATGACGATGCCGATATGCTCGCTGTCGTGGATGCCTTTGAAATGGCATTCCTGGCCGCGGAAGATGATCTGGCCTTCATAGGTGCCGGACGGATAGACGCCCGACAGCACCTTCATCAGCGTCGACTTGCCGGCGCCGTTCTCGCCGACGACGGCGTGGATCTCACCTTCCTCGACGCTGAGATTGACGTTCGACAACGCCTTCACGCCGGGAAACGTCTTGGTGATGTCGCGCATCTCCAAAATCGTCGAGGCCATGAGGTTCTGCTCCCTGGCGCCTGCCTTCCATTCGCGGAAAAGCGTCATGCGCGAAATCAACATACTGCAGTCTGGTCAGCACCGCGACCGCGCACAGCGCTGCAGAAGCCGGCAAAAACAATACCGGTGTCGCTTGTGAACGAAAAGGGGCCCTGCGGTCGCGCAGGACCCCTTCCTGTGAGGCTGGATTACTTCAGCTCGTCGGCCTTGATGTAGCCGGAGTCGACAACCAGTTCCTTGTAGTTCGACTTGTCGACCTCATGCGGCGTCAACAGGATCGAGGGAACGACCTTGACGTCGTTATTGTAGGTCTTGGTGTCGAGGCCGTCCGGCTTGCCGCCGGAGAGCACCTTGTCGACCAGCTGCACGGTGGCCTTGGCCAACTCGCGGGTGTCCTTGAACACGGTCGAGTACTGTTCGCCCGAGATGATCAGCTTGACCGAGGCGGTCTCGGCGTCCTGACCGGTCACGATCGGCCAGGGCTGTGCCTCCGTGCCGTAGCCGACGGCGCGCAGCGAAGCGGTGATGCCGCGCGACAGGCCGTCATAGGGCGACAGAACGCCATCGACGCGGCTGCCGTCCGAGTAGTTGGCCGAGAGCAGGTTGTCCATGCGCGCCTGGGCGGTGGCGGCGAGCCAGCGCAGCGTGCCGACCTTGTCCATGCCCATCTGGCCGGACTTGATCTTGATCGAACCGTCGTCGATCAGCGGCTGCAGGACCGACATCGCGCCATTGTAGAAGAAGAAGGCATTGTTGTCGTCCGGCGAGCCGCCGAACAGTTCGACGTTCCACGGCTTGGTGTTCGGGAAGCGCTCCTTGAGGCCCTTGACCAGCGAATTCGCCTGGATCACGCCGACGCCGAAATTGTCGAAGGTGGTGTAGTAGTCGACATTCGGGGTCTTCTTGATCAGACGGTCGTAGGCGACGACGACGACGCCGGCGTCATTGGCCTTCTGCAGCGCGTCGGCCATGGTGGTGCCGTCGATCGAAGCGATGATCAGCGCCTTCGGGCCCTTGGTGATTTCGTTTTCCAGCTGGCTGAGCTGGTTCGGGATATCGTCCTGCGCATATTGCAGGTCGACGGTATAGCCGAGCTTCTCGAGCTGGGATTTGACGGCGTCGCCGTCGTTGATCCAGCGCTGCGAGGTCTTGGTCGGCATCAGCACACCGATGAGGCCCTTGTCGGCTGCGTGTGCCGAATAGCTCATGGCGGCAATGCCAAGGGCCGCCACGGCGGCCAGCGTCTTGATGATCTTCACGTTACTCTCCCTGGTTGATGGACGCGACACCTCGGGGCTTCGCGGGCCGCGCAGTCGAGCAGGTGCGCTGGCGCGCCACTGTCGGCTTTATCGATCTCCGGTATCCTCCCAATCGGTCCCCCGACGCAGTTTCAATCGATACGAATTTGCTCGTTGCTGACCGTTGCGTCTCGGAACGCGCGAAGGGTGGGTCCCTTTGACATAACTGTCAAATGCGATCTTTGCTGGTTGCTATATCGAAACTGGTATAGCTTGAACGGCAGATGGAAATCCGGCGGAGAGGCCTCAATCCATGGCGGCATTGCATGATCCTGATGTGATTTCAGTAAGTTACGAGAAATTGCCGGGAGACGGCGAGACGCTGCTGCGCAGCGGCCTCAGTCTTCGGCACATGCGCATGATCACCGCGCTGGACGATCACGGCCGGGTGAGCGCCGCCGCCCAGGTCATGAACATCTCCCAGCCGGCAGCCTCGCGCATGATCGCCGAGATGGAGGCGGTGCTCGACGTGAAGTTATGCGAGCGGCTGCCACGCGGCGTGACGCTGACCCCTTACGGCCAGGCGCTCGCTCGCCGCGCCCGCTCGATCTTGCTGGAGATGCGCGAGGCCGACCGCGAGATTGCCGAGCTCAAGGCCGGCAAGGGCGGCTCGGTGTTTCTCGGCGCGGTCACGGCGCCGGCCATCGAGCTCGCGGTGCCGGCGATCCGCGAGATTCGCCGCATCTATCCGCGCATCGAGATCACCATGCAGGTCGAAACTTCGAACGTGCTCGCCCGCGAGCTGATCGCATCGCGCCACGACTTCATCATCGCCCGCATTCCCGAGGACCTCAATCCGCGGCTTTTCGAATCGCGCGTTATCGGCGTCGAGAAAGCCTGCCTCATCGTGCGCCGCGGCCATCCGCTGGCGAGCGGCAAGGCGGTGAGGCTGGAAGACACGGCGGCCTATGACTGGGTGTTCCAGTCCGGCGGCTCGCCGCTGCGCCAGGCGATGGAAAGCAACTTTTTGAACCGCGACATCCCGCTGCCCGACCGCATCCTCAACACCTCCTCGCTGCTGCTCACCCTGGTGATGGTGGCGCAGTCCGACGCCATCGCGCCGGTCTCGATCCAGGTCGCCAAGTTCATCCAGGGCGGCGACGGGCTGGCCGGCGCCATCGACGTCGTCCAGACCGAGTTCGACATCGAAGTCCGGCCCTACAGCCTGATCACGGTCAAGAACCGCGTGCTCTCGCCCGCAGCCAAAATGCTGCACGACTTCATTTTGCGCGAGGTGGGCTAATGGAACGAGAATCCTACTTGCACGTTCAAACCGATCGGTCGCTCGCTGGAACCCGTTGCGGGTGAGGGAAGGCTGCCGATGCTCGACAGTTCGGGAGGTTTCGATGGAACGTCGGTTGTTTCTGACTGGAATGCTTGGCGTTGCGGGGGCGGCAGCGCTTGCAAGCCTGGCCGGACCAGCCAAGGCGGTTGCCGGCATCCCCAAAGGCAACGGGATTCTCGATGAATTGGACAAGCCGGATCCGGCCATCTACGAGGAGGATGACCAGGCCGATCTGCTGCAGCCAGCTCAGTACTACCGCCGTCGGTACTACCGTGACCGGTACTACCGCCGCCGCCGGCGCCGCGTTTGGAGAAGGGTCTGCCGCCGCTACTGGCGTTACGGCCGGCGTCATGTCCGCTGCTGGCGTCGCCGCGTCTGGATCGGCTTCCGGCTCTAGGGGCCTACCGGGTGAATCGCTGACGGGGTCTTGCATGGTGTGCAAGACCCAAACCTTCGCTTACAGACAGCCGAATTCACCCTCGCGCAAACTGCTCGGCCTGAGGGTCGACCCAATGCAATTCCGCCCCGCGATCCCCCGGCAGCCGACCCGAATCGGTTGCGCAATTTGGTCCCTTGGTGAGGTCTGACTCAAACCCGTCCGGCGCAAGCTGGAGCGGGTAGCGGGAATCGAACCCGCGCGTTCAGCTTGGGAAGCTGACAGGCTACCATTACATCATACCCGCGCGAGCCCTCGTTACCATGATGGCGGGGCGTCAAGCAATCGGCAAAGCGGAGCGGGCGGGAGCGGGCGGCTCCATTGCTTGATGCCTTTCCGCGGAATGCGTATCTCTGATATCGCGCTGCCGAATCGGGCGGCTCGAACCGGAGAATGGCCTTGTCCGCATTGACGCGCTTTCTTGGCGACACGCCGCTCAGGGTGCTCCTGAAGCTGCTCGTGGTCTCCTTCCTCGTCGGCCTCGTCATGCATGCCTTCGGCTGGTCGCCGATGGACGTCTTCTATGGCATCCGCCAGTTCTTCGTCGATTTGTGGAATCTCGGCTTCCATGCCATCGACCGCTTCCTGGGCTACATCCTGCTCGGCGCGGCGATCGTCGTGCCGGTGTTCATCTTGCTCAGGATCGCCAGCTACCGGAAATAGCTCGGCGTGGCATCACGCATATCGCGACGCCACCTCGAACAGGATGGCGTGGCGCGCGGCCAGCACCGGCACGTCGGTCGAGTAGCCGCCGCCGATGACGCCGCACAGCGGCACGCCCTGCTTGCGGAAATGGCCGATGACCATGTCTTCGCGGGCGCTGAGGCCATTGTCGGTGAGCGCCAGCCGGCCGAGCCTGTCCTCGGAATGGACGTCCACGCCCGCATTGTAGAAGACGATGTCCCAGCGCCTTTGCCCGGAGAGCTCCGGCAGGATGGCGGCGAGCCGCTCGAGATAGGCGTCGTCGCCAGTGCCGTCCGGCAAGGCGACGTCGAGGTCGGAGGCGATCTTGCGCACCGGGTAGTTGCGCTCGCCATGCATGGAAAAGGTGAAGGCGCGCGGCTCATCCTTGAGAATGTCCGCCGTGCCGTCGCCCTGATGCACGTCGAGGTCGACGACCAGCACGTTTTCGACGGCGCCTTCCGCCAGCAGCGCCAGCGCGGCGACGGCGACATCGTTGAAGGTGCAGAAGCCGGCGCCTTGCGCGCGCCTGGCATGATGGCTGCCGCCCGCCGTGTTGCAGGCAATGCCGTGTTTCAGCGCCAGCCTGGCGGCCAGCACCGTACCCGCCGTAGCGAGCTGTGCCCTCAATGACACGCGCGGACCGATCGGAAAGCCGATCTCGCGCTCTATTTTCGCCGGCACCTGGCAGACGATCACCTGGTCGACATAGTCGGCCGCATGCGCAAGCTTCAGCCGTGCAGCCGGTGCCGGCTCCGGCATCGAAAGCGCGCCCGGCACGGCCAGACCGCGTAAGCGCAAAGCCTCCATCAAAAGCGGATATTTGCTCATCGGAAAGCGATGGTTGACGGCGAAGCCGGCGTCATAGTCGGGGTGGTGGACGATCTGCAGCGGCATGGGTCGGGAGGCCTGCGCCAGCCTGGAGCAATTCCAGGAAAAGTGTGAAACGGTTAGGCTCAGCGCCTTCGCCGTAGCCTTCCGTCCGGAGTTGCGTAAGACCAGCGGAAAATTCGGTTGGCAGTCCGGCTGATGGTGGTTGCGTGACGCCGGCAAACTGAGGCACATCGGGTCCTCGATCAAGCCCGCAATCGAACAGGCAGCAATGGACGCAACCCAAGGCAGCGCCAGATCCTTCGCCGTCACCAACCGCTCGGTGCTGGCGATCGCCGTGCCGATGACGCTTGCCTATCTGACGACGCCGCTGCTTGGCATTGTCGACACGGCGGTGGTCGGCCAGTTCGGCGATGCGGCCCTGCTCGGCGGCCTGGCGGCGGGGTCGCTGGTGTTCGACGTCGTCTTCACCACCTTCAACTTCCTGCGTTCGGGCACCACCGGCCTCGTCGCCCAGGCCTTCGGGCGCGGCGATGCGCTGGAGGAGCAGGCGGTGCTGTGGCGCGCCGTGCTGATCGCGGTCGTCGCGGGCGTCGTGCTTGCCGCCCTTGCGCCCCTCTTTGCCGTCGCCGGCCAATGGTTCATGGGCGCCGAACCGCGCGTCAGCGCGGCGATGTCGGTCTATATCCGCATCAGGCTATTGGCAGCGCCCTTCTCACTGATCAACTACGCCATACTGGGCTACGTGCTGGGACGCGGCGAGGGCGGGCTCGGGCTGATGCTGCAGGCGGTGCTCAACGGCATTAACATCGCGCTCTGCTTCTTGCTCGGCCTCGAGCTCGGCTGGGGCGTTGCCGGCGTCGCCTGGGCGACCGTCACCGGCGAGTTCCTGGCCATGCTGCTTGGCCTTGCCATCGTGCTCAACCGTTTCCGCAAGCTGGAGCGGCCGTCGCGCCGGCGTATCCTCGACTTGCCAGCGTACCGGCGTATGCTGTCGCTCAACCGCGACATCATGATCCGCTCCTTCTCGCTGCTTGCCGCCTTCGCGCTGTTCACCAGGCAGGGCGCGCAATTCGGCACGGTGACACTCGCCGCCAACGCCGTGCTGATGAATTTCTTCCTCATCGCCGGCTACTTCCTCGACGGTTTCGCCACCGCCGCCGAGCAGCTCGCCGGCCGCGCCATCGGCGCGCATGCGCCTGCCCCGTTCCGGCAGGCGGTACGGCTGACGCTGATCTGGGGTTTTGGCCTCGCCGGTATCGCCACGCTCACCCTGCTGACCGCCGGCGCCAGTCTGGTGGCGCTGGTGACGACGTCCCCGGAGGTCCGCGCGGTCGCCGATACCTATCTGCCCTGGGCGGCCTTCACGGCGCTGAGCGGCGTGCTGGCCTTCCAGATGGATGGCGTCTTCATCGGCGCCACCTGGTCGCGCGACATGCGCAACATGATGCTGTTGTCGTTCCTCATCTTCTGCGCTGCGCTCATCACCCTGGCGCCGGCATTCGGCAACAGCGGCCTGTGGGCATCGCTGCATGTTTTCCTGCTGGTGCGCGGCTTGAGCCTGCTGACGGTGCTCAGGCTCAGGGTGAGGACAGCTTTCAGCTGATCGGTTTTGAAGCCCAGCGCTCGCAAGCCGAGTCGCGCAGGTCCCTGATCGAGCCAAGCCGCTCGCGTTCCATGAACCGCGCCATGCCGGCGACGATTCGCCCGGGCAGCGCCGGCCCGGCATAGATCATGCCGGTGTAAAGCTGGACCAGATCCGCCCCGGCGCGGATCTTCTCGAGCGCCGTCTCGGCGGAATCGACCCCGCCGACACCGATGAGGGCAATGCTTGGGCCGAGCAGCTTACGCATGCGGGCGAGCACGGCGGTGGAACGCTCGAACAGCGGCTTGCCCGAAAGGCCGCCGGCTTCGCCTGCCACGGCCGTGCTGCGCAATCCTGTCCTTGCAAGGGTCGTGTTGGAGACGATGAGGCCGTCGATCTTCTTCTCGATGACCTCGGCGGCAATGTCTTCCAGCTCCGCCTCGACGAGGTCCGGCGCGATCTTGAGGAAGACCGGCGGCTGCGCCGCCGCTTCCGTCCTTGCCGCCGTCACCCTCGACAACAATTCGCCGAGTTGCTCGCGCGCCTGCATGTTGCGCAGGCCAGGCGTGTTGGGCGAGGAGATGTTGACGGTCAGATAGCTCGCATAGGGCGCGAAGCGGGCGACGCCGCGCTCATAGTCGGCGATGCGGTCGGCGCTGTCCTTGTTGGCGCCGATATTGACGCCGACGATGCCTGGCCGTCCCTTGCGCGCGGCAAGGCGCTTTTCGGCGGCCGCATGGCCCTCATTGTTGAAGCCCAGCCGGTTGATCACCGCTTCGTCCGCCGTAAGCCGGAAGATGCGCGGCTTCGGATTGCCGGGTTGCGGCAGCGGCGTGATGGTGCCGACCTCGGCGAAGCCGAAGCCGAGCCCAAGCAGCGCGTCCGGCACTTCGGCGTTCTTGTCGTAGCCGGCGGCCATGCCGAGCGGGTTGGGGAAATCGAGGCCGCAAAGGCTGACCTTCAGCCGCGCGTCATGCGTCGGGCGCCGCGGCGCCGTCGCGCCGACCGGCAGCCCGCAGCGCAGCGCCGCGATCGACAGGCCGTGCGCGGTTTCCGGATCGAAGGAGAAAAGCAGCTTTTGGCCGATCCGGTCGAGCACGCTTATTCGCCCTCCAGCGTCGGGAATTCGTGGCCGCCCGCGCCGAGCGGCAACGGCTTTACCCAGAGAACGGCACCAAGGTCGAGCTCGGCGTATAGATGCGGGAACAGGGCGCCGCCGCGCGAGACCTCGTATTTCAGCGCATCGCCCAGCTTCGCCGCGTCGATTGCGATCAGCAGCAGGTCCGTCTGCCCGGCGAAATGCCTGGCCGCCGTCTCGCGAACCTGGCCGGCGGCGGAGAAATGGATGAAGCCGTCGGCGATGTCGATCGGCGCGCCGGTGAAGCGCCCGTTCTTTTCGGCTTCGCGCCACAGCGCCTCGGGCGCGATCTTGTAGATAATCTGAGACATTGTCGCGCTATAGTCCGAACCGAAGGTGCGGGGAAGGCTCGAAGCTCGACTCTTCCCCATTTCCGGCGCAAACCTGTGATAGTCCGCCTTCACTGGCTCATGGAGGAACAACATGCGTCTGCAGCACATCCTGATCTCCGCGGCGCTTTGCTCGTTGGTTGCCGCTTCCGCCTATTCCGAGGAGACCGACCATTACCGTCTGGAGAAGTCGGCCAACGGCTATGTCCGCATGAATACAAGGACCGGCGCCATGTCGATCTGCGAAGAGCGCTCAGGCCAGCTCGTCTGCAAGATGGCCGCCGACGAGCGTGCCGCCTACCAGGACGAGATCGACCGGCTGGACAAGTCGGTCAAGGCGCTCGACGCGCGTGTCGCCAAGCTCGAGAATTCGCTGTCTGCCCGGCTGGAATCGCAACTGCCCAGCGAAGAGGATTTCAACAAGACGATGGGCTACATGGAGCGCTTCTTCCGGACCTTCAAGGACATCGTCAAGGACCTGGACAAGGAAGATGGCGACGGCAAGCTGAACCAGCAGAAGACCTGATTGCAAGCCGCCTTGGGGAAAACCCCGCACGCGGCCTTTGCCGCTTGAAAACGCGCCGCGCCGCCGCATAATCATTCCGGTCCCCGCAAGAACACAATGATGATGGGATCGGGGGAGGAATATTTGCCGTCGGGCCACACTTTCGTCATTGCCGACGACCATCCGCTTTTTCGCGGCGCGCTGAAGGAGGCGCTTGCCGGCATCGGCGACGTTGCCGCCATCCATGAAGCCGGCGATTTCGAAAGCGCCAAGGCGCTGGTACTGGCCAACGAGGATGTCGACATGGTGCTGCTCGACCTGTCGATGCCGGGCGCCAGCGGCCTCTCCGGCCTGATCTCGCTGCGAGGCATCCATCCGGCGGTGCCGCTGGTGGTGGTCTCGGCGCATGACGATCCCGTCACCATCCGCCGCGCGCTCGATCTCGGCGCTTCCGGCTTCATCTCCAAATCGGCCAGCATGGAAGAGATCCGCGCCGCCGTGCAGGCGGTGCTTGCCGGCGATATCGCGGCACCCGCCGGCATAGAGCTCGGCGTCGAGCGTGACCCGGAAATCTCCGATCTGATCAAGCGCCTGCAGGCGCTGACGCCGCAGCAGACGCGCGTGCTCGGCATGTTGGCGGAGGGCCTCCTCAACAAGCAGATCGCCTATGAGCTCGGCGTCTCCGAGGCCACCATCAAGGCGCATGTCTCGGCCATCCTGCAGAAGCTGGGCGTCGACAGCCGCACCCAAGCGGTCATCCAGCTGTCGAAGATCGGCGGCGACCCGCTGCAGCCGGTCGGCTGATCACTCCGCCGCCGGCGCCAGCGGCCTGACGCGCCCCATCATCGAGCGCAACACGGCCGGCTTCAGCGGCTTGTTGATCACCGGAATGTCGAGCCGGCCGGCAGCCGCGCGCACCTCGCTGGAGCGGTCGGCAGTGACCAGCACGCAGGTAAGGTCCTGCCCATAGGCGGCGCGCAGCGCGGCGATCGCATCGAGCCCGGTGCCGCCGTCGAGGTGATAGTCGGCCAGCACGAGGTCCGGCTTTGGCGCGCCGGGCTTCAGGAGATCGCCTGATCCCGAAGCCGTCTCGACGCGGCATCCCCAGCCTTCCAGCAGCAGCCGCATGCCGTCGAGGATCCGCGCGTCATTGTCGATGCACAGCACGTTGAGCCCGGCAAGCGTCGAGGCGGAGCGGGACGGCGCCTTGCCGGCCTCGCGCGGCGGCGCCGCGACCGCCGCGACCGGCAGGATGACGGAAAAGCGCGTGCCCTTGGCGGGGGTGGAGTAGATGCGGATCTCGAGCCGCAGCACCCTGGCGATGCGGTCGACGATGGATAACCCCAAGCCAAGACCTTCGGCCTCGCGCACGCCCTCGTCGAGGCGCGTGAACTCATGGAAGACGGTGTTGAGCTTGTCGCCGGCAATGCCGATGCCGGTGTCGATCACCTGGATCTCCGCCAGTTCGCCGCGCCGCCGCACGCCGACCAGGATGCGGCCCTGGCGCGTGTATTTGATGGCGTTGGAAACGAGGTTCTGGATCAGCCTGCGCAAAAGGTTCCGGTCGGTCATGACGCCGAGGGACGACGGCACAATCTTCAGATGAAGCTTCTTTTCGGCGGCGAGCGGGCGAAAATCGGTGCCGATCTGGCCAAGCAGTCCGCCCAGGGTAAAAGCGGTATTGTCGGGCTTCATGGCGCCGGCGTCGAGCCGCGAGATGTCGAGCACCGCGCCGAGGATGGTCTCGACCGATTCCAGCGAGGACTCGATGTTCATCGCGGCCTTGCCGGCAGGTCCCTTGCCTGCCTTCTCGATCAGCGACGAGCAATAGAGCCGGGCGGCGTTCAGCGGCTGCAGGATGTCATGGCCGGCGGCGGCGAGGAAGCGCGTCTTGCCGAGGTTTGCCTCCTCGGCCAACATCTGCGCCTGCGCCAGTTCCTCGTTGACGCGGGTGAGCTCGACGGTGCGGGTCTTGACCCGCTGCTCCAACGATTCATTGGCCCGCTTCAGCGCCAGGTCCTGTTCGACGCGGCCTGAAATGTCGGCATAGGTGGCGACGATGCCGCCGTCGGGCATCGGGTTGGAGCGCAGCTCCAGGATGCGGCCGCTGGTCTTCAGCTCCATCTGCCACGGGCCGGCGAAGCTGGTCAGCCGGTTGAGCATCGTCACCCGCTGGTCGGCGGGAATGTCGCCGCGCTCGGCGAGATGATGAAGGATCCGGTCGAGCGAGACCCCGACCTGGCCCATCTCGTCTGGCAGGTCGAACAGCAGCCGGTATTGCCGGTTCCAGCAGATCAGTCGGAAATCGCGATCGAAGACGGTGATGCCTTGCTCCATCTGGTCGAGCGCGATCTGTAGCAGGTCGCGATTGTGCTGCAGCGCCTCGGTGGCGTCGTCGAGCAGCTTGAAGGCATCCTTGGAGTCGCGATCGTTGCGGCGAAAGAGCAGCGACAAGATCAGCCGCGCCGAGGAGGAGCCGACGGCGCTCGCCAGCAGTTGCTCCGAAAAGCGGATGACATCCATGCTGGCCTGCTCGGTGCCGTGCAGGGAGACCTTCGCGTCCCTCTCGAAGGATTGGAACGAGCGCTCCGTGCGCTCGACGCCGAGATAGCGCGAGATCGTGTCCTTCAGGTCGTTGACGGTGACGGCGGTGCGGAAGCGTCTGAGGCTGGGCATCGGGCCGGCCTCGCGCGGCACGAAGAGCGCCGCCTGGATGCGCTCCAGCGGCACGGATGCGCGCGAGAGGGAGCCCAGGACGAAAAACAGCGCATTGACCGAGAGGCTCCACAGCACGCCGTGATTCAGCGGCTCGCCGACGGTGCCGAACAGCGCCTGCGGCCTCAGCGCCTCGAAGCCGAACAGGCC
The DNA here is from genome assembly GCF_020165075.1 of Mesorhizobium sp. CA4. Classification (NCBI taxonomy): domain Bacteria; kingdom Pseudomonadati; phylum Pseudomonadota; class Alphaproteobacteria; order Hyphomicrobiales; family Phyllobacteriaceae; genus Mesorhizobium; species Mesorhizobium sp. CA4. The sequence goes on along the minus strand of NZ_JAIUHK010000007.1, from coordinate 148,293 downwards.
ATGGACGACGACGTCGGATTCTGTGCCGACAAGTGAAGGAAGGAGCAGCGTATAACCCCAGACGGCTATGCCGGCGACCATGCCGAGGGCTGCGCCCCGGCCGTTGGCGCGGCGCCAGATCAGCCCGCCGATCAACGCCGGCGCGAATTGGGCAATCGCGGCAAACGACATCAGGCCGATCGAGGATAGCCGCGCGCTATTGGTGCTCTCGCGATAATAGAGGAAGGCGATGAACAGCATGATGAAGATCGAGGCGCGGCGCACATTGAGGATCAGCGTCGACCAGTCCTCGTTCTCCGAAGAACTCGTCTTGAGCACGCGGCGCACGAACAGCGGGATGACGAGATCGTTGGAGATCATGATCGACAGCGCGACGCTCTCGACGATCACCATGGCGGTCGCCGCCGACAGTCCGCCGACGAAGGCGGCCATGGCCAGCACGTCATGGCCGCTGAACAGCGGCAGCGACAAGACATAGAGGTCGCTGCTGGTCTTGCCGCCGACCAGCGACAGGCCGGCAAAGGCGATCGGCAGCACGAAGACATTGATGGCCACGAGATAGAGCGGGAACACCCAGGTCGCGGTGCGCAGCTCCGCCTCGCTGCGGTTCTCGACGATGGTGACGTAGAACTGCCGCGGCAGCATCAGCACGGCAAAGCCGCTCAGGCCGGTCAGCACCAGCCAGGTGGCGAGCGAGGTGCTGTAGCTCATCGCCTGGCGCACCTGGCTGTTTCCGGCAAGCCTGGCGAACATGTCGCCGGGCCCGCCGAAGATCAGGAACGTCACCATCAGGCCGATGGCGAGGAAGGCGGCGAGCTTGACCACGGTTTCGACCGCCACTGCCAGAACCAGCCCGTCCTGGTGTTCAGTGGCGTCGGCATGGCGTGTGCCGAACAGCACCGCGAACAGCGCCAGCAACATCGCGACCACAAGTGAGATATCGCTGACGAACGGATCGAAAGAAGGCGGCGAGCCGGTATAGTGCTCGACCATCAGGCTGACGGAGCCGGAGATCGCCTTGAGCTGCAGCGCGATGTAGGGCACCGCGCCAATGGTGGCGATCAGCGTCGCGATCGCCGCGACGGTGAAGCTCTTGCCGTAGCGGGCGCCGAGGAAGTCGGCGATCGAGGTGATCTTCTCGCTTTTTGCCAGCCGGATCATGCGGTTGAGCAGCGGGAAGCCGAACACGAAGACCAGCACCGGGCCGGTATAGATGCCGAGGAATTCGAGGCCGCGCTCGGAGGACAGCCCGACCGAACCGAAGAAGGTCCAGGAGGTGCAGTAGATGGCGAGGCTGAGCGCATAGATGAAGGGCCGTGCCCGTCCGAGCCCGGCTGCCACCGAGCGCCGGTCGCCGACGCTGGCGATGGCGAAAAGCAGCGTCACATAGGCGATCGCGATGATGACGACGAACCAGCCTTGCACGGTCCGCACTTCCTCCTAGAGCATGATGCCGAAAAGTGAGAGGCGGTTTTCGGGCAACATCATGCTCTATTTCTTGACTAAAACCGGTACCTCATCCGGTCCCTACAACGCAATCACAGCTCCAACCGCGAGTCCACCGCGGCTTTCGGCGCATATGTGCTGGATGATGGTGCGGAAACACAAACCGGTGCTTTGGCCCTTTTTCCGGTTTTGCAACCGGGGGTTTTTGTTATGGTGGGTCCAGGGCCGGCACCGAAGGACACTGGTGAGGCGGCAGCGCGGCCCGTCACGGCAAGGAGGGTCGAATGCTGAAAGAATTCCAGGAATTCATCTCCAAGGGCAATGTGATGGACTTGGCCGTCGGCGTCATCATCGGCGCCGCCTTCGGCAAGATCGTCGATTCGCTCGTCAACGACATCATCATGCCGATCATCGGCGCGATCTTCGGCGGGCTGGACTTCAACAATTACTTCTTCGGCCTGTCTTCGAACGTCCATTCGGCCACGCTGGCCGATGCCAAGAAAGAAGGCGCCGTCTTCGCCTATGGCAGCTTCCTCACGGTCGTGCTGAATTTCCTGATCCTGGCCTTCATCATCTTCCTGATGGTCAAGGCGGTGAACAATCTGCGCAGGCGACTGGAACGCGAGAAGCCCGCTGCTGCCGCTGCCCCGCCGCCCGCCGACGTGCAGTTGCTGACCGAAATCCGCGACCTGCTCGCCAAGAGATAACGCGGAGCGGGTGCTCTGGACCAAAACCCCGGCCCCCTGCGGCCGGGGTTTTCCGTTTGGGGATCTGGTAAGAGCGCTCACGAGACGAATACGGATTTTGCCCATGACCCTTATCGAGACCTTGCGCGCGGAAGCCCGCGCTGCGCCCGAAAGCGGCATCGTCGCCGTCATCAATCATGGCCGCCTGCGCGAAGGCCTGATCCCGCTCTGGGCCGGCGAGGGGGACCTGCCGACGCCTTCCTTCATCAGCGATGCCGCCGCCAAGGGACTGGCCGACGGCGAGACGTTCTACACCTGGCAGAAGGGCATTCCCGCGCTCAGGCAGGCGCTCGCCCGTTACTACGCCAGGCATTTCGGCAAGACCTTCGCCGAGGAAGAGTTCATCGTCACCGGATCCGGCATGCATGCCATCCAGTTGGCCATCGACGCGATCGCCGGCAGCGGCGACGAGGTGATCTATCTCTCGCCCGCCTGGCCGAATTTCGCTGCGGCCGCCGGCGTGGCGGGCGCCGTGCCGGTGCCGGTTACTCTCGACCAGTCCAGCAATGGCTGGTCCTGCGACGTCGACAAGATCGCAGCGGCGATCACGCCGCGCACGAAGCTTCTGTTCATCAACACGCCGTCCAACCCGACCGGCTGGACCGCCGACAAGGAGACGCTCCAGGCGATCCTCGATCTCGCCCGCCAGAAGGGCCTGTGGATCATTGCCGACGAGATCTATTCGCTGTTCCACTACGGCCATGGCCGCGCGCCGTCCTTCCTCGACATCGCCACGCCCGAGGACCGTATCCTGTTCGTCAACAGCTTCTCCAAGAACTGGGCCATGACCGGCTGGCGTGTCGGCTGGATCAAGACCCATCCCGCCTTGCAGCAGGTGTTCGAGAACCTGATCCAGTACTCGACCTCGGGCGTCGCGCAGTTCATGCAGCGCGGCGCGGTCGCCGCCCTCGATGAGGGTGACGGCTTCATCGCCGAACAGGTGGAGCGCGCGCGGGCGGCACGCGACCTCGTCTGCGGCATCCTTGGCGAAACCGGCAAGGCGCGGTTCGCCGTGCCGCAGGGCGCCTTCTACCTGTTCTTCAGGATTGACGGCCTCACCGATGCTCGAAAAGCCGCCTTCGACATTGTCGACAACGCCAATGTCGGCCTGGCGCCCGGCACCGCCTTCGGTCCCGGCGGCGAAGCCTTCCTCAGGCTATGCTTCCACCGCCGCCTCGATCAGCTCGACGAAGCGGCACATCGCCTGGCGAAATGGATGAAAACAGTGTGAATCGCCCTGAAGCCGGATTGAAACTCGCTCTGGCGAGTCAGCTGGTGCGGCCTTCGAGAACTGGAGCGCAGCGGACATTCAGGTCCGTGAGCACTGGAAGCGCTGCGGCAGATGGCCACCGGAGTAGAGTTTCAAACGGCTTCAGCCGCCTGACTTCGGCACCAGCAGCGGAATGATCCGGTCGCTCTTGGCGACGGCGGGACGGCCGGAGCTGGCATAGGGAATGCCCAGCGCATCCCAGGTCTCGACCAGCGCGTCCTGCAGCTCGGTGATCAGCGCGTCCGAATGGAACGGCGTCGGCGTGATGCGCAGCCGTTCGGTGCCGCGCGGCACCGTCGGATAGTTGATCGGCTGGATATAGATGCCGTGTACGCCGAGCAGACGGTCGCTGGCCATCTTGCAAAGCTCGGGGTCGCCGACCAGCACCGGCACGATATGGGTGGCCGAGTCCATCACCGGCAGCCCGGCCGCGGCAAGCACCTGTTTGGTGCGCGCCGCCTGGCGCTGCTGGGCGTCGCGCTCGGCCTGCGAGCGCTTGAGGTGACGGATCGAGGTCGTTGCGGCCGCCGCGATCGCCGGCGGCAGCGCGGTGGTGAAGATGAAGCCCGGCGCATAGGAGCGCACCGCGTCAATGACGGCGCTGGTGCCGGCGATGTAGCCGCCCAGCGTGCCGAAGGCCTTGGCCAAGGTGCCCTCGATGATGTCGATGCGGTCGGCCAGGCCCTCGCGTTCGGTGATGCCGCCGCCGCGCGGCCCGTACATGCCCACCGCATGGACCTCGTCGATATAGGTCATGGCGTTGTAGCGTTCGGCGAGCTCGACGATCTGCCTGATCGGCGCGATATCGCCATCCATCGAATAGACGCTTTCGAAGACGATCAGCTTGGCGCGCTCGCGCCCGGCTGCCTGTAGCAAGCTTTCCAGATGCGCGACGTCGTTGTGGCGGAAGATCTTCTTTTCCGCGCCCGAGCGGCGCACGCCTTCGATCATCGAGGCATGGTTGAGCTCGTCCGAAATGATCAGGCAGTTGGGCAGGAGCCGCGCGATGGTCGAGATCGAGGCCTCGTTGGAGACGAAGCCCGAGGTGAAGACGAGCGCCGCTTCCTTGTCATGCAGATCGGCGAGCTCCTGCTCGAGCTCGACCAAAGGGTTCGAGGTACCGGAGATGTTGCGGGTGCCGCCGGCGCCCGAGCCCATCTTGCTGGCCGCGGTCTGGAAGGCGGCAATCACATCGGCGTTCTGGCCCATGCCGAGATAGTCATTGGAGCACCACACGGTGATTTCCTGGGCGCGGCCGTTGGAACGCCAGATGGCGCGCGGGAACTTGCCCACGATGCGTTCCAGGTCGGCGAAAACGCGGTAGCGACGCTCGGCGTGGAGCTGGTCGATCGCATCCTCGAAGAACCGCTGATAGTCCATGTCGACTTCCCAATTTTGGGGCCGGATCATAATCACTGCCCCATGCCGCGTCCACCGCGCCCAACCGGTCAAAATGCCACGCCCGTGCCCTGTTCCTAACGATGCCGGAACGTGGCCTATTCCCGGCTGTTTGAAGCAGTTTGGTTTCAGTACGATGCCTCGGGCGCGCGACGAACTGTTACGGACTTAACATAGGGAGGCTAGTGGGCTTGCGGCGGGTTTTCCAGCATGGTGGCTGTTGAGACAGTTTCCGATAAATCCTGACCAGCGAGGTAGATGATGACGGTTTTGGTGACAGGCGGTGCCGGTTATATCGGCAGCCATATGGTCTGGGAGCTGCTGGACGCCGGCGAGAGCGTCGTGGTGCTCGACCGGCTCTCCACCGGTTTTGAATGGGCGGTCGCCCCGGAAGCAAGGCTCACCGTCGGCGACGTCGCCGACCGCGACCTGGTCGGCCGGATCATCCGCGACAGCAAGGTCGACGCCATCATCCACTTCGCCGGCTCGATCGTCGTCCCGGAATCGGTCGCCGACCCGCTCGGCTATTACGAAAACAACACCTGCAAGACCCGCACGCTGATCGAAACCGCGGTGCGTGAAGGCGTGCCGCACTTCATCTTCTCCTCCACCGCTGCCGTCTACGGCGGCGCCGGACTGGAACCGGTGCGCGAGGATGCCCACCTTGCGCCGGAATCGCCTTACGGCCTCTCCAAGCTGATGAGCGAATGGATGCTGCGCGACGCGGCGCTGGCGCACGACATCCGCTACACGGCGCTGCGTTATTTCAACGTCGCCGGCGCCGATCCGAAGGGCCGCACGGGACAGTCGACCCCCGGCGCCACGCATCTGATCAAGGTCGCCTGCGAGACCGCGCTCGGCAAGCGCCCCTTCATGCAGGTCTTCGGCACCGATTATTCGACGCCGGACGGCACCTGCATGCGCGACTACATCCATGTCAGCGATCTCGCCGCCGCGCACCGGCTGGCGCTGCAGCGGCTGCGCGATGGCGGCGGGAGTCTCGTCGCCAACTGCGGCTATAGCCACGGCTATTCGGTGCTCGAGGTGATCGACAGCGTGCGCCGCGCCTTCGGCCATGACTTCGATGTGCGCATGGGGGACCGCCGGCCGGGCGACGCCGCCGCCGTGGTCGCCAATTCCGAGCTTGCCCGCAAGGAACTCGGCTGGACGCCGAAGCGTGACGATCTCGACCTGATCGTCAACGACGCGCTGGCCTGGGAACGGATTCTGACGACCAAGAACTCCATCAGAAGCTGACTGTTGGGCCAAGGGCTCGTCCGGCGCGTCCGTACACGGTATTGAGACCCATTCAGCGGCGCCCAAAGGCGTGCGCCGCCGCAATGAGGGAACGGCATGAAGGTCTTGGTTCTCGGCGCCGGCGTGGTTGGCACGGCGGCCGCCTATTATCTGGCAAGGGACGGTCACGAGGTGACGGTGATCGAGCGCCACGAAACGGCGGCGCGCGGCACCAGCCAGTCAAATGCCGGCCTGGTGTCGCCCGGCGATGCCACCGCCTGGGCTTCGCCCGCCGCGCTGAAGACCTTCCTGCGCGCGCTCTGGAACCATGATCTCGGCATCAAGGTCAGGCTGCGCCTCGATCCCTATTTCTATGCCTGGAGCCTGCGCTTCCTGCGCGAATGCACCGTGACGCGGCTACGCGCCAACACCGACGTCAAGCTCAGGCTCGCGCTCCATTCTCGCGACTGCATCAATCAACTGTCGGAGGAGACCGGCATCCATTACGACGAGCGCAAGAAGGGCATTCTCTACTTCTTCCGCTCGCAAAAGAGCCTCGACACCGGCACCGACAATTACCGCTACCTCGGCGAGCGCGGCCTGCCGATCGAGATCGTCGGCCGCGAGCGTCTGGTCGAGCTGGAACCGGGCCTCGCCGGCGTTAAGGAAAAGATCGCCGGCGGCATCTATTCGCCGATCGATCAGACCGGCGATTCCAAGCAGTTCACCGACAAGCTCGCCGCGCATGCAGCCGAGAAGCTCGGCGTCAAATTCCTGTTCGGCACGACGATCCAGGGCCTCGACATCGAGGGCGACCAGGTGCGCGCCGTCATGACCTCGGCCGGGCCGGTCACCGGCGACGCCATCGTCATCTCCATGGGGCCGGAAAGCGGCCTGCTCGGCCGCCGCTACGGCATCGACCTGCCGGTCTACCCGGTGAAAGGTTACACCGCCACCATCCCGCTCGAGGACGAGAGCAAGGGGCCGACCATGGGCGGCGCCGACGAGGACCGGCTGATAGGATATTCGAGGCTCGGCAATCGTCTGCGTATGTCCTCGACGGCCGAATTCACCGGCTTCGACCGCAGCTTCAAGCCGGGTGATTTCAGGACCATCCTGGAAACCGGCAAGGATCTTTTCCCCGGCGCCTTCGACGAGAAGAAGGCCGTGCTCTGGGCCGGCCTGCGGCCGATGATGCCGAATTCGGTGCCGGTCATCGGCCAGGCGAAATACCGCAACCTCTATCTCGACACCGGCCACGGCCATGTCGGTTGGACCATGGCCTGCGGCTCGGGACAGTTCCTGGCCGACGTCGTCGCCGGCCGCAAGCCGCAGATCGACCCGCGGGGACTGCTTTACGGGACGGCGCGCTGAGAGGTCTTTAATTGCCGAGGTTGGCGCTGCCCCTCATCCGCCTGCCGGCACCTTCTCCCCGTTGAACGGGGAGACGGGAGCTGGCCGCAATGCCAGCACCCATTCTGCAACGCTGGCGATCGGCGAAAAGTGCAGGAGAGCGTCTTTCTCTCCGTCACTATCCGGGGAGAAATGCCCGGCAGGGCAATGAGGCGCGGCGCTAACCAGTCAATGGTCGGTTACGTCTGAACGGCCAACTGCCACGCCCTTACATAATCGCGCCAGGCGTGCTCGGCCGGAGGCCCGGTGCGTTCGCCTTTGCTCAAAACGGTAGCGCCATCTGACGCCAGCAGCGCGGCGCCGATGCTGGTCCCCGTCGAGGTCTCCGATGCGATGACCGGCCGCTCCGCCGCCGTCGCCAGCATTCGGATGAAGAGCCGGTTCTGCGCGAAGGGCCCTTCGACAATCGTCGGTCCTTCGCCGCCGATCAGTTCGAGACAGGTCGCGGTCATCAGCGCCAGATAGAACGAGATGGCGGCGAAGCGCTGGCCCGTGCTCAAGTCGTCGGCATTGAGCCACTGTGCGTCGCGATGCGGAAATGGCCCGGAGCCCTGTTGAGTGGAAGGCAGCAGCAACACCTGCCGCGCCAGAACGGCGGTGGCATCGGCTTCGCTCCATTCCTGTGGCTGGCCCTCGGTCAGCAGCGAAAACTCGCGTCCGCCCATGAAACGCGCCGACGGCACCGGATCGCCGAGTGCATTGACATTGACCAGCGTGTCGCGCGCCGCATCGAGCTCCACCCTCCTGCCGCCGACCGCCATCGACACCACCCATGTGCCGGTCGAAACAACCGAGAAGGGCGGTCGGTCGGACAGCAAGTGCGGCAGCAGCGAGGCGTTGGAATCGTGCAGCCCGCAGAACACCGGCGTCTGGGGGTCGAGCCCCGTCCGCCGAGCCAGCTCCGGCAGGATTGGACCAAGCCGGTCCTTTGCCGGCCGTACCGGCGCCATCAGCCGGCGCCAGCCCATCTGGTCTACCAGCGACGAGTAATCGGATGTCCAGGGATTCCAGAGATCGGTGTGGCAGCCGAGCGAGGTCAGCTCATTGGCGGCGACGCCGGTCAGCCGCAGCGCCCAATATTGCGGATACATCAGCATCGCGGCGGCCCTGGTGAATTCCGCCGGGAAACGCTTCTGCTGCCAGAAGAATTGCGCGCCGAGATTGAGGCCGATCGGCAGCCGCGGCGTGCCTGTTTCGCCGAAGGGCGGACGCACGGCGTTATAATCGGCCGCAAGCTGGTTGGGGCCGTCGAATTCGTAATCGAGCACAGGCAGCACCAGTTCGCCTGAGCCGTCGACCAGCGCGCCGGTCGCGCCATGCGTGGTGATCGATATCGCATCGATCCGCCCTTCGCGGTTGAGATCGGCAAGGCTGTTCAGGATGAACGTCCACAGCGCCTCGACATCGTGATGCGGATAGGGCGCTTGCCGCACTGGCGCGTTGGCGATACGGCGCAGCGCGATCTCGCTCAGGGTCGCGAGATCGACAAGCGCCACCTTGGCGTTGGTCTTGCCGATATCGATGACGGCGACGATCATGCCATATGGAACACGGTTTCCAGCGGTACCGCCACCGGCTCGTTGTCGGGTTTGGTCTCCATGAGGTCGGCCATATGCGCCCACCAGCGCTGCATCACCGGGTGCTTCGGAAGATCGGCCATGCCGTGGTCATCGCGGCGCCACAGCACCCCGAACAGGATATTGGTCTCCTCGTCGAGATGGATCGAATAGTCGGAGATGCCGGCCTCTCTCAGCAGCGCGACCAGCTCGGGCCAGATCTCGTCATGGCGGCGCTTGTATTCGGCCTTCATGCCGGGATTGAGCTTCATCTTGAAGGCGTACTTATCCATCAGGCGAAGCGCCCCTCGCGCAGCCGCCGCCAGACGATCGGCAGCGCAATGACGATGATCAGCAGCAGGCCGATGAAGATCGACATGACGATGCCGGGTACATTGAGCAGTCCGAGGCCGAACGTCACCAGCCCCATGATGAAGGCGGCTAGCACGACGCCAAGGATGCTGCCGGCGCCGCCGAGGATCGACACGCCCCCTAGCACCACCATGGTGATCGCCTCGAGCTCGTAGCCCTGCGCGATCGACGGTCGCGTCGAGCCGAGCCGCGAGGTGATCAGCACCGAGGCGATGCCCGACATCAGCCCGGTCAGGCAGAACAGGATGAACTTGATGCGGTCGACGCGCACGCCGGAGAACTGGCAGGCGACGGGGTTGTTGCCGATGGCGAAGACGCGGCGGCCGAAGCTCGTGCGGTGCAGCACGAACCAGTAGATCAGCGCCGCGACGAGGAACAGCGCCAGCTCGAACGAGAAGACCCACCAGACATAGCCCTGGCCGAAGAAGGCGAAGCTTTCCGGATAGCCCTTGTAGGCCTGATCGCCGAGGATGATGAAGGCGATGCCGCGGAACAGGCTCATCGTGCCGATGGTGACGACTATGGAAGGCAGGCCGAGCCGGGTGACGAGCAGCCCGTTGAAGGCGCCGCAGCCGAGCCCGACGGCAATGCCGATCGCCATCAGCACCGGCGTTCCGGCGCCGACCTGCACGGCCATGCCCATCATCGTCGAGGCTAAAGCAACGATCGCCGCGACCGACAGATCGATCTCGCCCGAAATGATCAGCAGCGCCATGGCTAAAGCGATCAGGCCCTTCTCGGTGAAATTGAAGGTCAGGTCCGACAGCGACCACGGATCGAGGAAATAGGGCGAAGCAAAACTGTTCACCGCGAAGATGAGGACCGCGATGACGACGAGCAGCGCCTCCCAGGAGAAGATCGCCGAGGAGAGCGGCTTGTCCAACCGGTCGGGGATGTGGCGCGGGGCAGGGGTGTCGGTCATGCCGCTTCCGCCTTTCTCAGGATGATGCGACCCTGCCGGCGCTCGCCGCGTGCGTTGAGCACCACGGCCAGGATAATGGCGCTGCCCGAAATCGCCATCTGCCAGAAGGGCGAGATGTTGATGACCGGCAGCGCGTTGGAGATGATGCCGAGGAACAGGGCGCCCAGCACCGCGCCGCCGACCGAGCCGATGCCGCCGGCGATCGAGATGCCGCCGATCACGCAGGCGGCGATGATGTTGAGCTCATAGCCGTTGGCGACCTCGACCGAAGCGATCACGTAGCGCGAGATCCACAGGTAGCCTGCGAGCCCGCCGATCATCCCGGAAATGCAAAAGACGATGAATTTTGTGCGGCCGACATCGACGCCGGCATAGACGGAGGCGGTTGGATTGACGCCGATGGCGTAGATCGAGCGGCCAATCTGCGTGCGCGTCATCACCACGAAGAACAGCGCGATGACCAAAAGCGCGATCCAGGACAGCACCGGCAGGCCGAGGAAGGCGGTGCGCTGGAAATTGATGAAGTCGGGGCTCATCTGGTCGGCATTGACCCAGGCGCCGCCGGAGACGACGAAGGTCGCTCCACGATAGATGGTGAGCGTGCCCAGCGTCACCACGATCGACGGGATGTTCAGCCGCCAGACCAGGAAGCCGTTGATGGCGCCAAGCACCAGGCCGACGGCAAGAGCGATGACGATCAGCACCGGGATCGGGATCGCGGGATGCGCGGCGTTGAGCATAGCCACCACCATGCCGGTGAAGCAGAGGTTGGACGCCATCGACAGGTCGATCGAGCGCGTCAGGATGACCACCATCTGGCCCAGCGCCAGGATCATCAGGATCGAGGTGTCATTGAACACCTGGCGCAGATTGGTCGGGTCGGCGAAGCCTGGGAAGCGCGTTGAGATCAGGCCGACCAGCACGACGATGCCGGCCAGCAGCCAGATCTCGCGATATTTGAGGAACCTTTTCATGCCACGATCCCCGCTGCCGTCCGAACCAGCGTCTCGGCGTCGAGCCCTTCATTGTCATAGGTGGCCGCGATGCGGCCCTCGCGCATGACCACGACGCGGTCCGACATGCCGAGGATTTCGGGCAGTTCCGACGACACCATGATCACCGAAAGGCCTTGCGCGACCAGCTCGGCCATGAAGCCGTGCACGGCGGCCTTGGAGCCGATGTCGATGCCCTTGGTCGGCTCGTCGAGGATGATCACCTTGGGCGTGGTCGCCAGCCATTTGGCGATGACGACCTTCTGCTGGTTGCCGCCGGAAAGCGTGCCGACATCCTGGCTGAGCGATGAGGCGCGCAGATCGAGACGTTCGGTATAGGAGCGGGCGAGCGAAAACTCTTCCGCCAGCCTCAGCACGCCGGATTTCGAGGTGCGCTTCAGCGAAGGCAGCGATACGTTCTGGAAGATGGGCAGGCCGATCACCACGCCCTGTTTGCCGCGCTCTTCCGGCACATAGACGATGCCGGCCTCGATCGAATCCGCCGCCGATTTCGGCGCGATCGTCTTGCCGTCCAGCGAAATCGCGCCCCGGCTGGTGCGGGTGATGCCGGCGATCGCCTGCATCACCTCGCTGCGCCCGGCGCCGACCAGCCCGTAGAAGCCGAGGATCTCCCCCTTGCGCAATTCGAAGCCGATGTCATCGAACTCTGTCGGGTGCGACAGGCCGGAAATGGAAAGTACCGGCGCCCCGATCTTCGGCTCGCGCCGCGGGAAGATGTGGTCGACGTTGCGGCCGACCATCATGCGCACGATCTCGTTCTGGCCGGTATCTTTCAGCAGGCCTTCGCCCACCATCTCGCCGTCGCGGAAGACGGTGTAGCGGTCGGCGATGCGGTAGATCTCGTCGAACTTGTGGCTGATGAAGAGCACCGCCTTGCCTTCGCTCTTCAGGAATTCGATCAGCAGGAAAAGCTCCTCGATCTCCTTCATCGAAAGTGCCGCGGTCGGCTCATCCATGATGACGATGCGCGCGTCGATCGACATCGCGCGGGCCACCGCCACCAGATGCTTATTGGCGATGCCGAGGTCCTTCAGCCGCGCGTCAGCGTCGATATGGCCGGCGCGCATCGTCTCCAGCACCTCGCGGGCGTTCTTGCGCATAGTGCGCCAATCGATGGTGCCGAAGCGGGTGCGCGGCGCATGGCCGAGAAAAATGTTTTCGGCGACCGAAAGATCGTCGAACAGCACTGTCTCCTGGTGGATGGCGGTGATGCCGTGGCCGAAGGCGGCATGCGCGCTAGGTAGCGTCGTGGTCAGGCCGTCGATGCCGATCTCGCCTGAATCGGGCTGGTAGATGCCGGTCATGATCTTGACCAGCGTCGACTTGCCGGCGCCGTTCTCGCCGATCAGCGCCGTCACCTGTCCCGGATAGAGCGACAGGCTGACATTGTGCAGCGCGCGCACGCCCGGAAAACTTTTCGAGATGCCGGAGAGCGTCAGGCGAGGAGCCGAGGTTGGGGGCCGTTCGTCTACTTTGCCGTGATGGGCCGTCGTATCCATAGTCGTATCAAGCCCGTCTATATTCCGTGTTGACTCCCCCTCACCCGACCTCCGCTTCGCTCGGTCGACCTCTCCCCGAGGGGAGAGGAGGTTTGCGAGCCTGGCTCCAGGCTCTTCTCCCCACCGGGGAGAAGGTGGCCGCGAAGCGGCCGGATGAGGGGGTAGCGCCGTTGGTTCCAGGATCAATAGATCTTGGAGAACTTCTCGATGTTGGTCTTGTCGAACTGGAAGGGCGGAGCCATGGCGGCCGAGTTGGTGTCGTCGAGCGTCACCTTGCCGACGCGGCCGATCGACAGCGTGGCGCCGGGCTTCGCCTCTTCCTTCTTCACCGCCAGGTCATGGGCGAGATAGATCGCCGAGTAGCCGAGGTCGATCGGGTTCCAGAGCGCAACCGCCTGGCTGGCGCCATTGTCGATGAACTTCTTGAACTCGGACGGCAGCGCGAGGCCGGTGACATTGACCTTGCCGATCAAGCCTTCGTCGGTCACCACCTGTGCGGCGGCGACAACGCCGACGGTCGTCGGCGCGATGATAGCCTTGAGGTTCGGATAGGACTTCAACAGGCCTTTGGCCTCGTCGGTGCTCTTTGCCGAGTCGTCATCGCCATAGACGGTGGCGACCAGCTTGATCTTCGGAAATTTCTCCGGCAGCACCTTCTTGGCCGCTTCGATCCAGGCGTTCTGGTTGGTCGCGGTCGAGGACGCCGACAGGATGGCGACGTCGCCGCCTTCCGGCAGATAATCGGCGGCGAGCTTGATGATGGTCTCGCCGATCAAATTAGTGTCGGACGGATTGAGGTGGAGCTGGCGGCCTTCCTTGGCAACGCCGGAATCCCACGAGATAACCGTGATGCCGCGCTCCATCGCCTTCTTCAGCACCGGCACCAGCGCGTCGGCGTCATTGGCCGAAACCGCGATCGCGTTGACCTTCTGCGCGATCAGCGAATTGATGACCTCGATCTGCGCTTCGGCGGTAGCCTTGGTCGGGCCGGTATAGATGACGTCGACATCGCCCAGTTCCTTGGCCGCTTCCTCGGCGCCCTTGTTGGCGGCGTCGAAGAAGCCGTTGCCGAGCGACTTCACCACCAGCGCGATCTTGACGTTCTCGGCATAGGCAGCATTCACGAACATGGCGGCGGAAAAGGCCGCCGTAACCAGCAGTTTCTTCAAAAAGCTCATCGAATATCCTCCCTTGAGCGTTGCATTCCATCGCCGCTGCGGGCGCGAGTTTCCTCAGGCCTGCAGTGAAGATTCTTCCTTCTCGCTTGACTGTCTGCGGGCGACGATCAGCGCTACGCCCGCCGTTTCCAGCATCTTGGCCTCGCGGTCCTCGATGCCGTCGTCGGTGATCACGGTCGCGATGCGCGACAGCCCGCACAGGATCAGGCTGGAGCGCATGCGGAATTTCGAGGAATCGACCAGCACCACCAACTCGTCGGCCTGGTCGATCAATTTCTGCTCGGCCTGGATCAGCAGCGGATCGCCCTCCATCAGCCCGAGCGGCCCCAGCCCCTGCGCGCCCATGAACATGCGCCGCGCATAGAAGTTGCGCGTCACGTCATTGTCGAAGGGCGATAGGACGATGTTCTGCTCGCGGTAGATCGTGCCGCCCGACAGCATCACCGTATTCTTCGAGTGCTTGAGCAGGTGCTCGGCGATCGGGAAGGAGTTGGTGAAGATCGGCATGCGGCGTCCGGTCAGGAAATGCACCATCTGGAAGGTGGTGGTGCCGCCATTGATGATGATCGGCTCGCCGTCCGCGCAAAGGCTCACGGCTTCCCGCGCGATCGCCCGCTTCTGCGCGGCGTTCAGCGTCTCGTTGACGGAGAAGGGCCGGCCGGCGAGGCCGATGAATTGCGGCGGCGAGATCGCCTCGGCGCCGCCGCGCACCCGGCGCAGGCGCTTCTGCACATGCAGCGCCGCGATGTCGCGCCGGATCGTCGCCTCGGAGGAGTCCGTCAGCTCGACCATCTCCTGCACCGTCACCACAGGCTTTTCCTGGACGGCGGACAGAATGATCCTGTGGCGCTCTTTCTCGTGCATGGTTCCTCCCTGCCCAAGCATCAGGCCTTAGAAAACACGCAGTGTCAATCATTTCCGATCATATATTTTCATTGTGCAGTGCAATATGACCGATATTGATCGTTTGTGATTGACAAGCGCAGCGCTTGCGTAGACATTCCCCGGCGAGAAATGAGGGGGCACGGCGTTCGCGCTCCAGGGAGGATACCTATGCTCGACAAGCGCTCCGGCTCGCGCCTCGCCAATCTTTGGGACCATGCAAAAGCCGAGGGAATGAGCGGCCCCGAGCTCCTGGTCTATCGCTCGAACACGCTGGGCTCCGACAAACGCGTCACCAATTATGGCGGCGGCAACACCTCGTCCAAGGTCTGGCAGAAGGACCCGCTCACCGGTGAGGAGGTCGAGGTGCTGTGGGTCAAGGGCTCGGGCGGCGACAGCGCCTCGATCAAGCTTGACGGTTTTGCCACCCTCTACATGCAAAAGCTGCGCGCGCTGAAAGGCCTTTATCGCGGCGTCGAGCACGAGGATGAGATGGTGGGATACCTGCCTCACTGCACTTTCAATCTCAATCCGCGCGCGGCCTCCATCGACACGCCGCTGCACGCCTTCGTGCCGAAGGCTTGCGTCGACCACATGCATCCCGATGCCATCATCGCGGTCGCCGCAGCCAAGGATTCCAACGCGATCACCAAGGAGATCTTCGGCGACGCCATCGGCTGGCTGCCGTGGAAGCGGCCGGGCTTCGAGCTCGGCCTATGGCTGGAAAAATTTTGCCTGGAAAATCCTAATGCCAAGGGCGTCGTGCTGGAAAGCCATGGCCTGTTCACCTGGGGCGATACGCCGAAGGAATGCTATGAGACGACGATCTCGGCCATCAACCAGGCGATCGACTGGTTTGAGCGCAAATCCGAGGGCAAGGCGGTCTTCGGCGGCGAAGCGGTGAAGGCGCTCGACGCGCCGGCGCGCCGAGCGATCGCCGCGAAATTGATGCCGCGGATCCGCGGCCTGATCTCCGAGAAGAGCCACAAGCTCGGCCATTTCGACGACCAGCCGGCCGTGCTCGAATTCGTCAACTCGAAAGACCTGAGGCCGTTGGCGGCGCTGGGCACCTCATGCCCCGATCACTTCCTGCGCACCAAGATCCGGCCGCTGGTGATCGAGTTCGATCCGGCAAAGCCGGATGTCGATGCCGTCATTGCGCGTCTGGCCGACGACATCGCCGCCTATCGTGTCGGCTACCAGGCTTACTATGACGCCTGCAAGCATGCGGACTCGCCCGCCATCCGCGATCCGAACGCCGTCGTCTATCTGATGCCGGGCGTCGGCATGTTCACCTTTGCCGGCGACAAGGCGACCGCGCGCATCTCCGGCGAGTTCTATGTCAATGCCATCAATGTCATGCGCGGCGCGTCGACGGTCTCGTCTTATGTCGGCCTGCCTGCACAGGAAGCCTTCGACATCGAATACTGGCAGCTCGAGGAAGCCAAGCTGCAGCGCCTGCCGAAGCCGAAGGCGCTTGCCGGGCAGATCGCCTTGGTCACCGGCGGCGCCGGCGGCATCGGCCGCGCCGCCGCCAACCGACTGCTGCGCGAAGGCGCCTGCGTGGTGCTCGCCGATATCGACGAGGCCGCTTTGGCCAGCGCCAATGAAGAGCTCTCGAAAGCCTACGGCAAAGACTTCGTCCGTCCGGTGCGCATCGACGTCACGTCGGAGGATCAGGTCGCCTCTGGTTTTGCCGAAGCGTCGGTTGAATTCGGCGGCATCGACATCCTGGTTTCCAATGCCGGGCTAGCCTCCTCGGCGCCGATCGAGGAGACGACGCTGACCTTGTGGAACCGGAACATGGATATCCTGTCCACCGGCTATTTTCTGGTTTCGCGCGAGGCCTTCCGGCTGTTCCGCGCCCAGAAGATCGGCGGCAATGTCGTCTTCGTCGCCTCGAAGAACGGGCTAGCCGCTTCGCCAAATGCGTCCGCCTATTGCACGGCCAAGGCGGCCGAGATCCATCTTGCCCGCTGCCTCGCGCTGGAAGGGGCGGAGGCGCAGATCAGGGTCAACGTCGTCAATCCGGACGCCGTGCTGCGCGGCTCAAAAATCTGGACCGGCGAGTGGAAGGAACAGCGCGCCGCCGCCTACAAGATGTCGACCGACGACCTCGAGGAGCATTATCGCTCGCGCTCGATGCTGAAGCGCTCGGTCTTCCCGGAGGACATCGCCGAAGCGATCTACTTCTTCGCCTCCGACATGTCGGCCAAGTCCACGGGGAACATCGTCAACGTCGACGCCGGCAACGCGCAGAGCTTTACACGTTAGGCGCGCTTCCCTTCTCCCCGTTCTACGGGGAGAAGGTGCCCGAAGGGCGGATGAGGGGCAGCGCCAGCCGACGAATACTGGGAGGAAGAGCAGTGTCCGAAACGATCATCTCGACTGACGTCGTCGAAAAAAGCAACGCCGCGCGCAAAGCCGATCTCGACCGCGACTACGCTTCGCTCGGCGAGCGCCTGCACCGGCGCGGCATCGCCATCGACGCGATCCGGGACAAGGTGGAAAAATTCGGCGTGGCGATCCCGTCCTGGGGCGTCGGCACCGGCGGCACGCGTTTCGCCCGCTTTCCGGGCGCCGGCGAGCCGCGCGACATCTTCGACAAGATCGAGGACTGTGCCGTCATTAGCCAGCTGACGCAGGCGACGCCGACCGTCTCGCTGCACATCCCGTGGGACAAGGCCGATCCGAACCGGCTGAAGCAGGCGGCGTCCCGCTTCGGCCTCGGCTTCGACGCGATGAATTCGAACACCTTCTCCGACGCCAAGGACCAGAAGCTTTCCTACAAGTTTGGATCGCTGTCGCATGCCGATGCCGGCACGCGCCGGCAGGCGGTCGAGCACAATCTCGAATGCATCGAGATCGGCAAGACGCTGGGCTCCAAAGCGCTGACGGTATGGATCGGCGATGGCTCCAACTTCCCCGGCCAGGTCAATTTCGCCAAGGCTTTCGAGCGCTATCTCGACGCCATGCGCGAGATCTATGCCGGCCTGCCGGACGACTGGCGGCTGTTCACCGAGCACAAGATGTACGAGCCGGCCTTCTATTCGACGGTGGTGCAGGACTGGGGCACCAACTACATCATTGCCAAGGAACTCGGCGACAAGGCCTTCTGCCTGGTCGACCTCGGTCATCACGCGCCCAACGTCAACATCGAGATGATCGTGTCGCGGCTGATCCAGTTCGGCAAGCTGGGCGGCTTCCACTTCAACGATTCCAAATATGGCGACGATGACCTCGATGCCGGCTCGATCGATCCCTACCGGCTGTTCCTCGTCTTCAACGAACTGGTCGATGCGGAGCTTTCGGGCGCCAAGGGTTTCCACCCCGCGCATATGCTCGACCAGAGCCACAACGTCACCGACCCGATCGAAAGCCTGATGCTGTCGGCGGTCGAGGTGCAGCGCGCCTATGCGCAGGCGCTGCTGGTCGACCGCAAGGCGCTGGAAGGCTTCCAGGATGACAATGATGCGCTGATGGCGACGCAGACGCTTAAAAGCGCCTACCGTACCGATGTCGAGCCGATCCTCGCTATGGCACGGCTGAAAACGGGAGGCGCCATCGATCCGGTCGCCGCCTATCGCCAAGCCGGCTACCGGGCCAAGGTCGCGGCAGAGCGGCCGGCGGTTGCGGGTGGCGGCGGCGGGATTGTCTGACAGGCAGCGCCACTCCCCTCATCCGGCCGCTTCGCGGCCACCTTCTCCCCGAGGGGAGAAGAGATCAGCGCCGCCGCACGCTCCTCTCCCCTTGGGGAGGAGGTCGGATTGCCCGAATTGCCCTTGCAATTCGACTTGGCAATCCGAGTGAGGGACCACTCGCGCTGCTTCAATTGTTATTGGACTAATTCGCTGTGGCGGTTTTTCCTAGGCGTCCCCCCAACGCCAGGAGCACCGCCATGCCCTTGACCCGCCGGACGCTGATCGCCGTCAGCCTTTCGCTCACCTTTGCCTTCACGCCAGCCGCCGTTTTCGCCGCTTCGCCGACCCCCGCCAAAGGCGAGCATGGCATGGTGGTGACCGCTCAGCATCTAGCCACAGAAGTCGGTGTCGACGTGCTGAAGAAAGGCGGCAACGCCGTCGATGCCGCGGTTGCCGTCGGCTATGCGCTCGCCGTGGTCTATCCCAATGCCGGCAATATCGGCGGCGGCGGCTTCATGACGGTGCGCATGAAGGACGGTCGCACGACCTTTCTCGATTTCCGCGAGCGCGCGCCGCTCGCCGCCACCAAAACCATGTATCTCGACAAGGACGGCAAGCCGATCAAGGGCGCCAGCCTCGACGGCTATCTGGCGGTCGGCGTGCCCGGCTCGGTCGCGGGCTTCGAGACGGCGCGCGAGAAATACGGGACCTTATCGAGGCAGGATCTGATGGCGCCGGCGATTGCCTACGCCAAAGACGGCTTCGTGCTCAACCAGGGCGATGCGGCTTCGTTCGCCGGCAGCGCCGACCGGTTGGCGAAGGACCCGGCTGCCGCCGCCATCTTCCTGAAGAAAGACGGCAAGCCTTACGGCATCGGCGAGAAGCTCATTCAGCCGGACCTCGCCGCCTCGCTGTCGGCGATCTCTGAAAAGGGGGCGGACGCCTTCTACAAGGGGGCGATTGCCGATGCCATCGTCAAGGCGAGCGGCGCGAAAGGCGGTATCCTCGCCAAGGGCGATTTCGAGCAATATGCCGTGCGTGAGCTGAAGCCGGTGACCTGTTCCTATCGCGGCTACGAGATCATCTCCTCGCCGCCGCCGAGCTCGGGCGGCGTCATCATCTGCGAGATACTCAACGTGCTGGAGGGCTATCCGCTCTCCTATCTCGGTGCCGGCTCGGCTGAGACGGTCCATGTCATGGTCGAAGCTATGCGCCATGCCTATGTCGACCGCAATTCGGCGCTCGGCGATCCGGATTTCGTCGACAATCCGGTCTCGAAGCTGCTCGACAAGAACTATGCGAAAGCCATCCGCGACAAGATCGCTCCGTTCCGTGCCGGCGTCTCGAAGGAGCTGATGCCGAAAGGCTTCGGCGAGTCCAAGGAAACCACGCATTATTCGATCATCGATAAGGACGGCAATGCGGTTGCGGTCACCCATACGCTGAACGGCTCCTTCGGCGCTGGCGTCGTCGCCGGCGGCACCGGCATCCTGCTCAACAACGAGATGGACGATTTCACTCAGAAGCCCGGCGTACCCAACCTCTATGGATTGGTCCAGGGCGAGGCCAACGCCATCCAGCCGAAGAAGACGCCCTTATCCTCGATGAGCCCGACGATCGTCACGAAGGACGGCAATCCATTCATGGTCGTCGGCAGTCCCGGCGGCTCGCGCATCATCACCATCACGCTGGAGGCGATCGTCAATGTCATTGACCACGGCATGGACATCCAGCAGGCGATCGACGCGCCGCGCATCCATCATCAATGGCTGCCGGACACGGTCTATGTCGAGCCTTTCGGGCTGTCGCCGGACACGGAGAAGCTGCTTGCCGGAATGGGCTACCACCTCGACTTGAGCGACCAGACCTGGGGGCAGGCCGCCGGCATCCTGGTCGGCGGCAAGAGCCTGGCGGAGATCGAGAAGGGCGGCGGCGCCCGCTACAATGGCGCCATCGACAGCCGCGCGGCCGCCGGCGAGGCGCTGGGGTATTAGTCTCAGGGGCCTATGAAATCAGTCGGCTATTTAACATTGCAGTGGGTGCCGCCTCGGCCGGCGCCACCCAATTGACCGCAGCGATAGTGTTGTCACCGCCCGGGCAGGAAATGCGATCCTGGGCGACACGTCGGCGCCGCGATAGCTCAGGCCATTGAAGATTAACGGAAAATCGGTAGAAGGCGAAGGAGCGGACGCTGTCCCTGAATGCCTTAACATGCCGAGCCTCCGGGGCGGCGCTATAGCGGCTGTGATGAATGGGTCAGAGTTTTTCTTTGGTGGTTCCTACGCGTGACGGAGCGCCGCACAGTCTGATAATTGCCGACGAATATCGACGGCTCGGGATTGAAATTCGGTATTTCGTCGATAGCCGTTCATCGCCACGATACGTAGAAGATGTGCTTCGCAAAGTAGACTTGGCCACCAAGCTGTCCGTCAGGTGGGGGCGGTCTTATGTCGAAGGCATTCTGCCGAAGATTGCAGCCGTTTCACGCGCAAAGCGTATTTTCCGGTTGGACGACGATGAATTTCCCTCGCGTGCCTTGTTGACCTGGCTGCGCGATGTTGCGGCGCCGACAAATAAACCGGTGATCGCCGTTCCGCGCCGCGCCGTAGCCGTGATCGACTCCATGGCTGTTTCCGCTGCGAATATGCCTAATCTGCCACCGCAAGATTTTCAGTTTAGAGGGTTCCTCGTCGATTCGGTAAGATTCAGGAAGAAGATCCACACGCCGGGCTTCTCGTTCAATGAAGCGGACGTTTTGTACGCGCCTTCGGAGTGCCACATCTACCATTTCGACTGGGTTGTACGAAGCCGCGAGCAGAGGGCCAGCAAACTCGAATTCTACGAGAGGATGGAGCCGGGAGCGTTCGAATTGCTGAAGTATCAGTATCTCTACGAGGACTTCGATCCGGCCCTTTATGATTTTAGCCCGCTGGACGATTCGGACGTATCGGCCCTGGCTCTTCGGCTCCACGACGAGCGGCCTGCACCCGCGGAGGCAACCGGCGGATGGAAGCGGCTTTTCCGCAGGATCGTCTGTCGATGAATCCCTTTCGCTTCGCGGCGTTTCAGCGGCCATTGCTCGGCCCATCGGCAGGTGGCCGGCAGGCGGGAATCTTCATAACGCATGTGCTGAACGATCGAATACAGGCTCATTTTGACCGTCTCCGCCACGAAACGGAGGAGATCATCGATTGGCAGCTCGCCTATAATCCGTGGACGTTGAGCGATCTCGTCGCCGGACGAGGCGAATTCGAGATCGACCGGACCTCCGTGCGCGTGCGGCAAGCCGTGGACAACGGGCACTTGTCGATGGGCTATATGGACCTCGTCCTCTTCCCTTTGGTGAGGTCCGCAAATCGGGAATTCGTCTGGGTTCTCGAATATGACGTCGACTTTGCCGGCCGATGGCTCGATTTTTTCCAACAGTTTTCAAGTAATGGCGCGGACTTGCTGGCGACGACGCTCAATACGCATCGCCGCGATCCGCGCTGGACATTCTGGAACTCGGCCAATGGACCGTGCCCGAAATCACGGTTCACAAGAGCATTTCTGCCGATCATGCGTGTTTCAAGGCGCTTGATTGGTGTCTACGAGGAGGCGCTCTCGACAGGGGAATGGAGTGGGCACTACGAATTCCTCGTGCCGACCATTGCGCGCGTTCAAGGTCTCAGGATCGAGGACATCGGCGGGACAGGGCCGTTCGTGCCTTGGCGCCGAAGGCGACGAAACTATCTGAATGCGGCGAAGAACCCTCATCTCAGTCCCGGGACGTTCGTCTGGCGCCCATCGATGACGGCTTATTTTCACGAAGACGAGACCGCATTCACGCAACGGGCCATGCTTTACCATCCGATCAAGGCCGATGTGGTCGAATGGGAGGCCGAACCACCTGTGGCGCTATCCGAGGCTATCTGATGCGGAGAGGCTTGGGCTGGTTTATCGCAAACCAGCTGGATTGCTTTTTCAGACGACCAGCGTGACGGTCGAAGCGATCAGCATGACGGCGGCGATGGCGACGAACAGCGCATAAATGCGCGGCCGGTCGAGCAGCAGCGCATTGCCGGAAATCCAGGCCGCGGTAGCGCCACCGAGCGCGAACAGGAAGCCGTTGCGATGGCCGAAGGACATGGAGGCGGCCATCAGGCCGCCGATGATCAGCGCGCCGAAGACGATAATGACGGCGACCGCGTATTTCTCGAAATCATTGCCGCCGCCCATCGCCGGCCCCATCGCATTGAGATTGGGCAGGTCGTCCGGGTCGAAGGGGCTGGTCGAGCCGTATTCGTCTTGACCGAGGGATTCGCGCATCATTCGTTCTCCGCTGGGCGGCAACAAACCATCAACGCCAGCCGAGCGCAACCCGGGAAAGCCGCCACTGCGATGCATTCGCCGCCCGGCTGATGCCCGCGTGCCACGGTTTTCCGGTCCGTTTCAACGGCGGTAGCGGCGTTGCGGTTCCCACAGCATGATGCCGAAAGGTGTGAAGCGTTTGCGGACGGCATCATGCTCCATCTCTGGCTTTGATCTACCTGGAAAAATCGCTGCGCACGATGCCGTGCCGCTGCAGCTTGTCGTAGAAGGTCTTGCGCGGGATGCCGAGCGCCTCGATGGTGCGCCGGACGTCGCCGTCATTGCGGCCAAGTGTCTCGCGTATGATCTCGGCCTCGTAGCGATCGAGCCGTTCGGGCAACGGCATCGCGGCATCGCTTTCCATTGCCGCAGGGGAAGGCGTTTCGCCGATGTCATCGAGCCCGAGCACGAAACGTTCGGCGAAATGGGCAAGCTCGCGCACATTGCCCGGCCAGTCATGGTCCCTCAGATGACGCTGGACTGCGGCGGAGATCGCCGGGACGGTGCGACGGAAGCGGGCGGCGGCCCGCTCGGCGAAGTAGCCGAACAGCAGCGGCACGTCCTCCCGCCGCTCGCGCAGCGGCGGGATCGAAAGCGTCACCACATTGAGCCGGTAATAGAGGTCCTCGCGGAAAGCGCCGCGCTGGCTGGCATCGCCGAGGTCGACCTTGGCGGCGGCAACGACACGCAGGTCGACCGGGCGCACCTCATTGGTGCCGAGCGGCGTCACCTCGCGCATTTCCAAGACGCGCAGCATCTGTACCTGCGTCGAGGCCGGCATGCTTTCGATCTCGTCCAGGAACAGCGTGCCGCCGCTCGAATGCTCGATACGGCCGACGCGCTTCTTCTGCGCGCCGGTGAAGGCGCCGGCCTCGTGGCCGAACAACTCGCTTTCGATGACCGTCTCCGGCAGCGTGCCGCAGTTGAGCGCGACGAAATTGCCCTTGGCGCGGCGGCTCCAGCGGTGCAGCAGGCTCGCCACCACCTCCTTGCCGGAGCCGGTCTCGCCGGTCACCAGCACGTCGACATCGGTGTCGGCGATCTGCCGCAACGTCCGGCGCAACCGCTCCATCGCCGGCGTCTGGCCGATCAGCGGCAATCCCTCTTGTGCCTGCTCTGCCGCTTCTCGCAAAGCGCGGTTTTCCATCACCAGCCGGCGTTTCTCCGCGGCGCGCGCAACGCTCCGCGCCAGCCGGTCGGCGGCGAAAGGCTTGGTGATGAAGTCGTAGGCGCCGTTCTTGATCGCCTTGACCGCCATGGCGATATCGCCATGACCAGTGACCAGGATGACGGGAATGTCGGGGTCGAGCCGCAGCACGCGATCGAAAAGCTGCAGGCCGTCGATCTCCGGCATGCGGACGTCCGAGACGATCACGCCCGCGAAATTCCTGTCGAGCGCCGCCAAAGCTTCGCTCGCCACCGCGTAAGCCGATACCGCAAAGCCGGCAAGCTCCAGCGTCTGCCTTGTCGCCTTGAGCAGATCGCTGTCGTCATCGATCAGGATCACCGGTGCTGGGTCATGCTTGGTCATGCTGCGCCGGCTTTCGACAGATGGATGGTGAAGCGTGTGCCTTGGCCGCTGCTCGAAACCTCGATACGCCCGCCATAGTCGGCGACGATGTCTTTGGAGATGACGAGGCCGAGCCCGAGGCCCTTTTCTTTCGAGGTGTTGAAGGGCGTGAACAGGGATTTCAGGATCGCGGGCGGGATGCCCGGCCCGTTGTCGGAAACGACCAACGCCACGTCTTCGGCGGTTTCGGTGGCGAAGACTTCGACCCGCGCGCCGTCACGGCCATCGAGCGCCTCCAGCGCGTTCTGGAACAGGTTGATCAGCACCTGCTCCAGCCGCAGCCGGTTGCCCATCACCTTCAGCGCCGGCGGCGGCAGCGTGACCGCCAGCGCGTCCAGCCGGCCGGCGAAGCGGCTCCTGAGCAGCACCACGGCGCCTTCGATCACGCTGCGCAGCTCAACCGGTTCGGCGGCGGTGCGGCCCTTGCGGGCAAAGGCTTTCAGCTCTTCGGTGATCGAGCCGATGCGCTCGGTCAGCGCGGCGATGGCGCCAAGGTTCTCTTCGGCCGGCGCGCTCTGCTTGCGCTCCAGGAAGACGCGCGCATTGTCGGCATAGGCGCGGATCGTCGCCACCGGCTGGTTGATTTCATGCGCGACGCCGGCGGCGACCTGGCCAAGCGTGGCAAGCCGGTTGGCCTGGACCAGCTCCTGCTGCATCACCTGCAGCTTCGCCTCCGTGCTGCGATGGTCGGCGATCTCGGCCTGCAGCCGGTCGCGCGCCAGGCTGAGGTCCTGCGTGCGCTCGACGACCCGGCGCTCGAGTTCGACCCGCGCGGCCTGCTCGGCGGCAATCCGCATCTGGCCGGATTGCCGGCGCCACAACAGATAGGCGGCAAAGGCGATGAGCGGGACGAGGATACCCAGCGTCAGCAGCCGCATCTCGCGCTGCGCCGCCGCGATCGGCGCCTCGGCCGGAACGAGATAGTCGAGCCGCCATGGCGTCGACGGCACCGCGGTCGACAGCCGCAGATACTCGGCGTCGCTGCCCCCGGGCGTAATGGCATGAACCAGCGCGACGTCGGAGCTCAGCGGTTGCGGTTTCGTGATCGGCAGGGGCACCAGTGGCGCATCGCCGAATTGCTGGCTGGCGCGGATGGCGCCGCTGACCGGAGCCGCCAGGGGCGCTGTCGTCATGAAGCGCCAGGAGGGCACGCTGGTGATCAGCACCACGCCATGCTCGTCGCCGACATAGGCCGGGCGGTTGGCCTCGTGCCAGTCGGCCTCGAGCTGGTCGAACTCCATCTTGACCACGACGACGCCGAGTGGCCCCGAGGCGCCGTCGACACGGCGCGAGATGTAAAGACCCGGACGCTTGCTGACATTGCCGAGCGCGAAATATTCGGCGGTGCCGGTCTCCATTGCTCCCGAGAAATAGGCGCGGAAGCCATAGTCGTTGCCGACGAAGCTCACCGGTTCGCGCCAATTGCTGGAAGCGATCGCCAGGCCATCCGTGCCGGTGACGTAGAGTACCGAGGCCTTGGTGCCGGACACCAGCCCTTCGAGCTTGCGGTTGAGCACGTCGATCGAGGCAGGGCTGCGCTCGCTCAACGCGTCACGCACCTGCTGGTCCTCCGACAGCAGCAGCGGCAGCGCGCGCGGGTTTTCCAGTACCGCGCGCAGCAGCGCCACCTTAAGGTTAGCGTCGGTACGTCCCTGCGTGGCTAAGGCCTCGATCTCGGTCGAGCGGCCGTAGAGGCCTGCGCCGTAAAGCGCTGCCGCGATGATCGCCAGCGCCACCGCCCCGAACACCAGCCAGGCGCGCCGCGCCCGCCCGGCGAGCAGTTCGGGCATCGAGGCGAAGACAGCGGCAGGGCGTTGCAGCATGCCGCATCTGTGCATGAATTCGCACAAAGCACAATTCGACCTATGCGGATAAGCGCACGGAAAGGCTTTCGAAGATGCCCGTCGTCGATTCGAAAAACCCAACAAAATCAATATTTCGAGGCTTCGGCCGTCATCTGGCACACGCGTTGCAAATGCATCCGCAGCAGCCGCGAGGCTGTGGAGGTCAACAGCTCCCAGGGAGGTCGAGTGTTCTCGATCGGGGGCCGAATGGAGGATATCATGCAGACAGCAATCGCTGCCGCCGAACCGCGCGGCAAGGTTCCCTTTTACCGGCATCTCTATGTCCAGGTTCTGGTGGCGATCGCCGCCGGCATCCTGCTTGGCCATTTCTATCCCGACCTGGGCGCCTCGCTGAAGCCGCTTGGCGATGCCTTCATCAAGCTGGTCAAGATGGTGATCGCGCCGGTGATCTTCCTCACCGTGGCGACCGGCATTGCCGGCGTTTCCGACCTGCAGAAGGTCGGCCGCGTTGCCGGCAAGGCGATGATCTATTTCCTCGTCTTCTCGACTCTGGCGCTCGTCGTCGGCCTCGTCGTCTCCAACGTCGTCCAACCTGGCGCCGGCATGCACATCAATCCGGCCACGCTCGACGCCTCGAAGGTCTCGACCTTCGCCGAGAAGGCGCATGACACGACCATCGTCGGCTTCCTGATGAACATCATCCCCGACACCATCACCGGCGCCTTTGCGCAGGGCGATATCCTGCAGGTGCTGTTCTTCTCGGTGCTGTTCGGCATCGCCCTGGCGCTGGTCGGCGAACGCGGTCGCCCGGTCGTCGATTTCCTCCAGGCGCTGACCGCGCCGGTCTTCCGCCTCGTCGCCATCCTGATGAAGGCCGCACCCATCGGCGCTTTCGGCGCCATGGCCTTCACCGTCGGCAAATACGGCATAGGCGCAATCGCCAACCTCGCCTTCCTGATCGGCACCTTCTATCTGACGTCGCTGCTCTTCGTGCTCGTCGTGCTCGGCGCTGTCGCATGGTACAACGGCTTTTCCATCCTGGCGCTGATCCGCTACATCAAGGAAGAGCTGCTGCTGGTGCTCGGGACCTCGTCGTCGGAAGCGGCACTTCCCGGCCTGATGGCCAAGATGGAGCGCGCCGGCTGCAACCGCTCGGTGGTCGGCCTGGTCATCCCGACCGGCTATTCCTTCAACCTTGATGGCACCAACATCTATATGACGCTTGCCGCGCTGTTCATCGCCCAGGCGACCGACACGCCGCTCACCTTCGGCGACCAGATCCTGCTTCTGCTGGTCGCCATGCTGAGCTCTAAGGGAGCCGCCGGCATCACCGGCGCCGGCTTCATCACCTTGGCCGCCACGCTCTCGGTCGTGCCCTCGGTGCCGGTCGCCGGCATGGCGCTGATCCTCGGCGTCGACCGCTTCATGTCGGAATGCCGCGCGCTCACCAACTTTGTAGGCAACGCGGTCGCGACCATCGTCGTGGCCCGCTGGGAAGGCGAGCTCGACCAGAAGCAATTCGCCGCCGCCATGGCCGGTCAATTGCCGGAAGAGGCTGATCTTGCGCTGTCGGGCGGCCTGCAACCTGCCTGATCACCGTCCGAAATTGCGAAAGACAAACGGCATCCTCCCGATGCCGGACAGGTCGCGGCTCTGCCGCGGCCTGTTCTTTTTGTCGGCCGCCGCATAGGCTGCGCGAGCCGGATTCTCGGCGAAGCATTCAGCCGAGAGGGCGGTCGATGAGCAGCGTGTATCCCGAGATCTATCTTGTCCGTCATGGCGAGACCGAATGGAGCCTCTCGGGCAGGCACACCGGCCGCACCGATATCCCGCTGACGGCGAAAGGCGAGGAGGCCGCGCGCGCCGTTGCCGACCGGCTCAAGGGACTGACATTCCAGGCGATCTGGTCTAGCCCCTCGCAGCGCGCCTTCGACACCTGCCGGCTCGCCGGCTTCGGCGAGCGCGCGGTCAAGAAGCCGGACCTGCAGGAATGGGATTACGGCGCCTATGAAGGGGTGACGACCAAGGAGATCCTGTCCAGGCGACCCGGCTGGCAATTGTTTCGCGATGGCTGTCCGCAGGGCGAGACGGCTGCCGATGTCGGCGCCCGCGCCGATGCCATCGTCGCCGAGCTGCGCGCGGTTGCCGGCAATGTGCTCATCTTCTCCAGCTCGCATTTCCTGCGCGTGTTCGCCGCGCGCTGGGTCGGCCTGCCGCCGCAAGGTGGCGAGCACTTCGTGCTCGATACCGCCAGCCTCAGCATCCTGGGCTACGAGCACGATCTGACCGAGCCGGTCATCCGGCGGTGGAACCAGAAGTAGCGGCGCAGGCTCCCCCTCATCCGGCCGCTTCGCGGCTTCTCCTCCGGTGGAGAGAAGAGGCTGACTTCTGTGCCGGTGACCGCCTCTCCCCTTGGGGAGAGGTCGGATTGCGCCGAATTGCCTTTGCAATTCGGCTGGCAATCCGGGTGAGGGGGAGTGCCTGGCGCGTCAAGTCGACAAGATCGCCAGCTCCTCGCTCGTCAGATGCCGCGCCTTGCCCTTGGCAAGCTCGCCGAGCTGAAGGCCGCCGATCGCCACCCTGACCAGCCTCAGCACCTCGATGTCGAAAGCGCCGAGCAGCCTGCGGATCTGCCGGTTGCGTCCTTCGTCGAGCACGATCTCCAGCCAGGCTGTCCGGCCGCCGCTGCGCAACAGCGCGATCGAGCTTGCCGTGAGCAACTCGCCATCAACGACGGCCCCCTGACGAAATTGCTCCAGCATCGCCTCGTCGGCCGCGGCGGCGATCTGCACGTGATAGGTCTTATCGACATGCGAGGCGGGGTCGAGCAGTCCGTTCGCCCAGCGCGTGTCGTTGCTCAGCAAAAGCAACCCTTCGCTCGCTTTGTCAAGGCGGCCGACCGGCGACACGAAGGGCAGGTCGAGCCCTTCCAGGCAGTCATAGACCGTGCCGCGGCCTTCCGGGTCATCGCGGGTGGTGACCAGCCCGCGCGGCTTGTTGAGCATCAGATAGACCTTGCGCTCGGCGACGACGCGCTTGCCGTCGACACTGATGCTGTCGCGGTCGGGATCGATGCGCAGCAAGGCATCGCGCACCGTCTTGCCGGTTACTTGCACGCGCCCCTCGGCGACTAGATTCTCGGCCTGCGTGCGCGAGCAGAAGCCCATCTTGGAGAGCGCTCGGGCGAGGCTGACCTTTGGGGTTGCGGATCCTCTGTCGGGTTGGCGTGCCACTATCTTTCTCTTCGATCGCCTCAAAACGCCGCAACCGATGCCACGCTTGGCGAGATGGGCGCAAGCGGCTCCGTCACCTGCTTCGGGTCGTCCAACTTCACTCCTGCGGCGCGCTCAGCCGCCGGTAGCTGACTCCGTCGAATGTTGCCGTCACGAAGCTGTTGACCGACATGTTGCGCTTGCGCCCGTCGCTGCAGGCATAGAGCGGCCAGCCCGCCTCGCTGCACTCGCTGGCCATGCATATGCGGGTCACGCAGTTGCCGACCGTCAAGCGAAAGCCGCCTTTGCCGGCAAAGCCCTGCAGCAGGCTGCCGTCCGCCGAGCGCCATGTCCGTTGCTGGAATTCGGGCCGCAGCAGGCGAGGCTCGAGCGGCGCGGCCAAACCGGCCTGGGCCGCGGAGCCCGAATATTGAAGCCGGTAGCGCGCCATGCCGGTGGTGTATGCCGTGATAACGTCGGATTGGCCCGAATAGGCTGCGGCGAGGTCGGAGCGGTCGAAAAGATGGGATGCGCGCGGCTCCGCCCCTGACGGTCTCGTCAGGGCAGCGATGGCGACAAAAGCCAGGCAGACGCGCAACATCCCGATTTCCAGCAGCCAAACCCCATCCGGCGTGCCGGCTCGCCGGCTGCCTGCGCGTACAATCTTTCCAATCGGATTTTCGCGCAAGCGTCCGTTTCAGGGGCGGCTTTGCTTTGTCAGCTATTGGTGGCCGGCGGCAGCTCGAACAGGTGGGCGCCGTTCTCGCGCCCCCGGTCGACATAGCCGATCACGCGGAACCATTTCGCGACGTCGGGCCTGTCCAGCCAGCTGCGCGAATGGACCGGAAGGTTGCCGGCGAGCGCCTGGACATGGCGGATATGCCGCTTGCAGAAGCGGACCGTCGCGGCGTTGAAGAAATCCTCCCGCGCGGCAAAGAGCGTATCGGCGGCGTCCGCGTGCTCGTGCCAGGCGATGATCGCAACCGTCCTGTCGTCCTGCGCGAGCGCATGCGCCCGGCCTTCCTTCAGGTTCATCATCAGATTGTCATAGGCGCTTTTGCTGTCCTTGCCGGCCGCCACATATTCGTCCGACATTCGCTTGGACAGGCCGCGGAAAACATCTTCGAGATCTCCGACCGTCGCCGCGCGTGCTCTCATGTCTCCTCCTGACAGCCCGGGTAGCAGTTTGCCTCAAGGAACAGGGATCACCAAGAAAACCAAATCCCCGCTCCGGGCTGTGCGCGCAATCTCATTCCGTGCGGAAGGGGGTCGACCACTGATCACGCTCGCATATCAGCGCCGGCTTGAGATCACATTTCCGCCTGCCTTACCATGGTGGAAACGGCCGGGCGGGGCGGCATCATTGGAGCGGCGGAAGAAAGCGTATCGTTGAATTCATCGCCAGCCTGCCATACAAGTTGCAAGCTTTCGACTGGCCTTGGACTGCAGCGTTAGGGGTATGCATTGACGTCGAGCAGGCCGATCCTGATCACCGGCGCAGCCGGCTTCATAGGGTTTCACCTTTGCCAGAAGCTGCTCGCCGAAGGCCGGCAGGTTGTCGGCCTCGATTCCATGAGCGAGTATTACGACGTCACGCTCAAACAGGCGCGGCTGGAGCGGCTGAAAGGATTCGCCAACTTTCGTTTCGAGCATGTCGATCTCGCCGACCGCGATGGCATCTCGGCGGTCTTTGCCTCGGCCGCGCCGGAGATCGTCGTCAATCTCGCTGCGCAGGCGGGCGTCCGCTATTCGCTGATCAATCCGCATGTCTACGCCCAAAGCAATCTCAACGGCTTCCTCAACATCCTGGAAGGGTGCCGGCAGGCCTCGGTCGGCCATCTCGTCTATGCATCGTCGAGCTCGATCTATGGCGGCAGCGCCCGCATGCCGTTCTCGGTGCATGATTCCGCCGACCATCCCCTCAGCCTCTATGCCGCCAGCAAGAAGGCGAACGAGCTGATGGCCCACACCTACAGCCATCTGTTCGGGCTGCCGACAACGGGCTTGCGCTTCTTCACCGTCTACGGTCCGTGGGGACGGCCCGACATGGCTTTGTTCATCTTCACCAAGGCCATCCTCGCCGGCCAGCCGATCGACGTCTTCAACCATGGCAACATGCAGCGCGATTTCACTTATATCGACGACATCGTCGAGGGGGTGGTCCGCGTCATGCATCATCCCGCGACGCCCAATCCCGATTGGACAAATGCCGCGCCGGATCCCGCGACAAGCAATGCACCGTTCAGGATCCACAATATCGGCGACAGCTCGCCCGTTGAGCTGAACCGGCTGATCGACGTGCTGGAAGGAGCGCTTGGGCGCAAAGCCATCCGCAATATGATGCCGCTCCAGCCGGGCGACGTGCCGGCAACTTTCGCCGACGTGACCTCGCTCGAAGAGGTGACCGGCTTCAAGCCCAGCATCCCGATCGAGATCGGCGTCCCGCGCTTCGTGGAATGGTATCGGGATTTTTACCAGGTCTGATCGCAGGTAGCCGCTGCAAACGAGCTCGCCGCTCGTTCAGTCGGCCCGGCGTGCCTGCCTGTCGATCCAAAGCGCGATCAGCGTGCAGGCGGCGCCCGAAAGCAGGTAAGCGCCGGCGGCGATAAGGCCGAAAGTACCGGCCAGCAGCAACGCGGCAAGCGGCGCGAAGCCGGCGCCGAACATCCAGGCGAGGTCCGACGTCACGGCCGAGCCCGTATAGCGGTGCCGGCGCGAGAAGCTCGATGCGACGACGCCCGAGGATTGCCCGAAGCTTAGGCCCAGCAGGATGAAGCCCAGCACCATGAACACCGTCTCGCCGACGGTGCCGCCGTTGAGAAGCTGCGGGGCAAAGCCGCTGAATGCGGCGATGGCCACGGCTCCGCCGCCGAGAAGGGCGCGCCGTCCGACGCGGTCGGCCAGCGGGCCTGATGCGACGATCGCCGCGATGCCGAACAGCGCGCTCACCGCCTCGATGACCAGGAAACGCTCCGGCCCTTCATTGGTGAACAGGAACACCCAGGACAGCGGGAACACCGTCACCATGTGGAACAGGGCGAAGCTCGCCAGCGGCGCGAAGGCGCCGACGACGACGTTACGGCCTTCCGTGCGGATCATGTCTCTGATGCGGGTCGGCTGCAGGTCGCCGCTCTCATAGAGTTTCGAGAACTCGGGCGTCACCACGATGCGCAGCCTGGCAAACAGCGCCACCACATTGATGGCGAATGCGACGAAGAAGGGATAGCGCCAGCCCCAGGCGAAGAAGTCTTCGGCCGAGAGGTTGGCAACGAAGAAGGCAAACAGCGAGCTGGCCACGATGAGGCCGATCGGCGCGCCGAGCTGCGGGATCATCGCATAGATGCCGCGCCGGTTCTGCGGCGCATTCAGCGCCAGGAGCGAGGGCAGTCCGTCCCATGTCCCGCCGAGCGCCAGGCCCTGCAGGAAGCGGGTGAGCGCCAGCAGCCAGGCGGCGACCGCGCCGACATCCTCATAGGAGGGCAGGAACGCCATGGCGACCGTCGAGGTGCCGAGCAGGAACAGCGCGATCGTCAGCTTCGCGCCGCGGCCATAGGCGCGGTCGATCGCCATGAACAGCACGGTGCCGAACGGGCGCGCGATGAAGGCCAGCGCGAAGATGGCGAAGGAATAGAGCGTCCCCACCAGCGGGTCGTGCGTTGGAAACACAAGCTTGGGGAACACGATCACGGAAGCGATCGCGTAGACGAAGAAATCGAAGAATTCCGACGTCCTGCCGATGATCACGCCGACCGCAATATCGCCCGCGCTGACCTGGCCGTGATGCGAGCCGATCAGCCTGCTGTCAGTATCGCCAGTCGAAGTTTCAGCCATCTCGTCCGTCGCCACCGAGCTCAAGTTCGGAACGCGATTGTCGTCCCGATGCGATGTTGCCGTCATCCAGATGCGACGCTGTCGTCATCCAGATGCGATCTTGTGGTCATCCAGATGCGACATTGTCGTCATCCAGATGCGATGTTGTCGTCATCCAATTATGCGTGCACACTTTCGCCAAAGCCATAGCAATCCGGCATTGGACAAATTGTCCAATGTCGTCGCCGTGACGGCGGCAGTAGCCGTTGGTCATATCGCATCGCAACCTGCAAAGACCTGCTGCAGGCCCATCGAGGGCAGCGTTTGATGAAACGATCCGGAGCCTTGCTTCTTTTTCCGCTGGCCGTGCTGCTCAGCGGCTGCGACTTCGTCGTGCTGGCGCCCGCGGGCGACGTGGCAGTGCAGCAGCGCGACCTGCTCGTCGTCTCGACCCTGCTGATGCTGCTCATCATCCTGCCCGTCATGGCGCTGACCGTGCTGTTTGCCTGGCGCTACCGGCAATCCAGCACCACGGCGACCTATACGCCGGACTGGGACCATTCGACCAAGCTGGAACTGGTGATCTGGGCCGCTCCCCTGCTCGTCATCATATGCCTCGGGGCGCTCACCTGGCTCGGCACGCATCTGCTCGATCCCTATCGGCGCATCGACCGGATCGAGGCTGGACAGCCGGTCACGCAGAACCACAAGCCGCTTAAGGTTGAGGTCGTCGCGCTCGATTGGAAATGGCTCTTCATCTATCCGGATTACGGCATTGCCTCCGTCAACGAGCTGGCGGCGCCGCTCAACCAGCCGATCGACTTCCGCATCACCTCCTCCACGGTGATGAACTCCTTCTACATTCCGGCCCTTGCCGGGCAGATCTACGCCATGCCCGGCATGGAGACCAAGCTGCACGCCGTCATCAACAGGCCGGGCACCTATACCGGCTTCTCGGCTAACTACAGCGGCGCCGGCTTCTCCGGCATGCGTTTTGCGTTCCACGGCCTCTCCGACCAGGCCTTCGGCGAGTGGGTGGCGCAGACCAAAAACGCTCAAGCTACGCTCAGTCGCGAGACCTATCTCGAGCTCGAACGTCCGAGCGAGAACGAGCCGGTCCGCCACTATGCCTCCGTCGATCCCGACCTCTATGGCGCGATCCTCAATCTGTGCGTCGAGCGCGCCAAGATGTGCATGAACGAGATGATGTCGATCGACGCCAAGGGCGGCCTTGGCCTGGCCGGCGTGCGCAACACCCTGCCGCTGCAATATGACAAGCTTGCGCGGCGCGGGGCGGTGTTCGGCAACGATCCGTCCTATGTAGCAAGCATCTGCACGGCGGAGGAGGCGGCTGCCGCTTCGCGCGCGGCCCGTAGTGACGATGACAGGAGCTGGCCGCTCAGGGACCTGTCCCCGCTGCGCGGCGTTGGCCTGCTCGCGCCCGGCGCCGGCAGCCGCCGAGCCGACGCCGGCGCGCCGTCGCTCGGCCTGCTGCGCTTCGAATTGTGAGGGATCGCGGATGCCTGAGTCGCTGACCAAATTCATCTTCGGCCGCCTCACTCTGGAGTCGCTGCCGCTGCACGAGCCGATCGTCGTCGTCACCTTCATGGTGGTGGCGTTCGGCGGCCTCGCGGTGCTCGGCGCGGTCACCTATTTCAAGCTTTGGGGCTATCTGTGGCGCGAGTGGTTCACCAGCGTCGACCACAAGAAGATCGGCATCATGTACATGGCGCTCGGCCTCGTCATGCTTTTGCGCGGCTTCTCCGATGCCATCATGATGCGCCTGCAGCAGGCCATCGCCTTCAACGGCTCCGAGGGCTATCTCAACGCTCATCATTACGACCAGATCTTCACCGCCCACGGCGTAATCATGATCTTCTTCGTGGCGATGCCATTCGTCACCGGGCTGATGAACTTCGTCGTGCCGCTGCAGATCGGCGCGCGCGACGTCTCCTTCCCCTTCCTCAACAATTTCAGCTTCTGGATGACGGTCGGCGGCGCCATACTGGTGATGGCCTCGCTGTTCGTCGGCGAGTTCGCCCGTACCGGCTGGCTGGCCTATCCGCCGCTCTCGGGCATCAACTACAGTCCCGATGTCGGCGTCGATTATTACATATGGGCGCTGCAGGTGGCGGGTGTCGGAACGACCTTGTCCGGCATCAACCTGATCTGCACCATCATCAAGATGCGCGCCCCCGGCATGACCATGATGCGCATGCCCGTCTTCACCTGGACCTCGCTCTGCACCAACGTGCTGATCGTGGCGTCCTTCCCGGTGCTGACGGCGGTGCTCACGCTGCTCGCGCTCGACCGCTATGTCGGCACCAACTTCTTCACCAACGACTTCGGCGGCAACCCGATGATGTATGTGAACCTCATCTGGATATGGGGCCACCCCGAGGTCTACATCCTCATCTTGCCGCTGTTCGGCGTCTTCTCCGAGGTCACCTCGACCTTCTCCGGCAAGCGCCTGTTCGGCTACACCTCGATGGTCTACGCCACGGTGGTCATCACGATCCTGTCCTATCTCGTCTGGCTGCACCACTTCTTCACCATGGGCTCCGGCGCCAGCGTCAATTCCTTCTTCGGCATCACCACGATGATCATCTCGATCCCGACCGGGGCGAAGATATTCAACTGGCTATTCACCATGTATCGCGGCCGCATCCGCTTCGAGCTGCCGATGATGTGGACGGTGGCCTTCATGCTCACCTTCGTCGTCGGCGGCATGACCGGCGTGCTGCTTGCGGTGCCGCCGGCCGACTTCGTGCTGCACAACAGCCTGTTCCTGATCGCGCATTTCCACAACGTCATCATCGGCGGCGTGCTGTTCGGCCTGTTCGCGGGCATCGCCTATTGGTGGCCCAAGGCCTTCGGCTTCAAGCTCGATCCGTTCTGGGGCAAGGTCTCGTTCTGGTGCTGGGTGCTCGGCTTCTGGTTCGCCTTCATGCCGCTCTACATCCTCGGCCTGATGGGCGTGACGCGCCGCATGCGCGTGTTCGACGATCCCTCAATGCAGATCTGGTTCGTGATCGCCGCCTTCGGCGCGGCGCTGATCGCCTGCGGCATCGCCGCCTTCCTAGTTCAGATCTTCGTCTCCATCCGCAAGCGGGCCGAGCTGGTCGATGTCACCGGCGATCCGTGGGACGGCCGCACGCTCGAATGGTCCACGTCCTCGCCGCCGCCGGCCTACAATTTCGCCTTCACCCCCATCATCCGCGACAACGACGCCTGGTGGGACATGAAGAAGGCCGGCTACCGGCGCCCGCTCTCCGGCTTCAGGCCGATCCATATGCCGAAAGACACCGGCACAGGGGTGATCCTCGCCGCCTTCAGCGTCGCGCTGGGCTTCGGCCTGATCTGGTACATATGGTGGCTGGCGGCGCTGAGCTTCGTCTGCCTGATCGCCACCGCGATCGGCCATACCTTCAACTATCATCGCGACTTCGACATCCCGGCGTCCGAGGTCGCCCAAACGGAAGAGGCGAGGACGACGCTCCTCGTCGCTGAGGGGGCTAGGGCTTGAGCATGGCATCGACGGCGATCACGGCCGGCTCAGAGCCGGTCTTCCACCTGGACGAGGAGCATGCGCACGCCGAAGGCGGCAGCACCATGCTCGGCTTCTGGCTCTATCTGATGAGCGACTGCCTGATCTTCGCCATGCTGTTCGCGGCCTTTGGCGTGCTCGGCGGCAACTACGCGGCGGGTCCGGCGCCGAAGGACCTGTTCGATCTCGGTCTGGTGGCGGTCAACACCACCATGCTGCTCCTGTCCTCGATCACCTATGGCTTTGCCATGTTGACCATGGACAAGGGTCGCGTCGGCGCGACGCAAGGCTGGCTCGCGGTGACCATGCTGTTCGGCCTGGCGTTCCTCTCCATCGAGCTCTACGAATTCGCGCATATGATCCATGAAGGCGCGACGCCGCAGCGCAGCGCGTTTCTGTCGTCCTTTTTCACGCTGGTCGGCACGCACGGCCTGCACGTCACCTTCGGCATCGTCTGGATGCTGACACTGATGGTACAGGTCGCGCGATACGGCCTCATCAAGGCCAACCGCCGCCGGCTTATGTGCCTCTCGATGTTCTGGCACTTCCTGGACATCGTCTGGATCGGCGTCTTCACCTTCGTCTATCTGATGGGGATGCTCAGATGAGCGCTCATGATCATGCCGATCACGACCACACCCATGGCGGCGCCGCGCACGGGTCGCTGAAGGGCTATCTGATCGGTTTCGTCCTGTCGGTGATTCTCACCGCCATCCCGTTCTGGATGGTCATGACCGGCGCCATCGACAACAAGCAGGCCACGGCCATCATCATCATGGCCTTCGCGGTGGTGCAGATCGTGGTGCACATGGTCTTCTTCCTGCATATGAACCCCGCCTCGGAAGGCGGATGGTCGATGCTGGCGCTCATTTTCACGGTCATCCTCGTCGTCATCGTGCTGAGCGGCTCGCTCTGGGTGATGTACCACCTCAACGCCAACATGATGCCCGGGCTCCACGAGATGCGGGAGATGCCATGAATCCCATTTCGGGCGCGTCGGGCGCGGGGAGGGCTAGCGTAGAGGCAACGGACATGACCGGCCGGTCAGGTATCGGCTCTCATGCGGCCTCGAAGGGTTCCGCGTCGCGATTCTTGCTTGCGCTGCTTGGGCTTCTCGGTGTCCTGGTGTTTCTCGGGCTCGGCATCTGGCAGCTGGAAAGGCGGGTCTGGAAGCTCGACCTGATCGCCCGCGTCGACCAGCGCGTCCATGCTCCGGTCGTCGATGCGCCCGGCCCGCAGGACTGGAGCAGGTTGAGCGCGCCGGACTACGAATATCGCCATGTGCGCCTGGCCGGGCATTTCCTCGGGGGCGCCAACACGCTGGTGCAGGCGGTGACCGAGCTTGGCGGCGGCTATTGGGTGCTGGCGCCGATGCGCAGCGACCGCGGTTTCACGGTCCTCGTCAACCGCGGCTTCATCCCGCAGGAGCGCAAGACGGAGTTCGAGCGGGAGAATGCCGCGCTCACCCCACCGGCGCCGGTAGACGGGCTGCTGCGCATCAGCGAGCCCGGCGGCGGTTTCCTGCGCAGCAACGATCCCGCTGTCGATCGCTGGTATTCGCGCGACATCGATGCCATCGCCAAGGCACGCGGCCTGACCGACGTCGCGCCCTATTTTGTCGATGCCGAGGCCTCCGGCGCTGCTGGCTGGCCGCGCGGCGGGCTCACCGTCGTCACCTTTCGCAACAGCCATCTGATCTATGCCTTGACCTGGTTTGCCCTGGCAGGGATGCTGGCGGTGGCGCTTGCCAGGCAGGCCCCCGGCCGCCCCCAGCGGGAAGCGCCGAGATGAGCATCTCGATAGCCAGGCCCCATCGCGACAAGCCGTTCCTGACGGTTCCTCCGACTGGGCAGGGAGCCTCGAACGCCGACGTCACGAATAGGAAGAACCTGCTCCTGCTCATCCAGCTGCGCTGGCTGGCGGTGGCGGGGCAGGTGCTGACCATCCTGGTGACGCAATACTGGTTCGCCATCCCGCTGCCGCTCACCGAGATGGCGGGCGTGGTGCTTTTCCTCGTCGGGCTCAACATCTTCAGCCTGCTCGCCCTGCGCGGCAACCGCCGCATCTCCAACGCGCAGCTCTTCGTCGCGCTGATCTTCGACATGGCGGCGCTGACGACGCAGCTTTACCTGAGCGGCGGCGCCTCGAATCCTTTCGTGTCGCTCTATCTGTTGCAGATCACGCTCGGCGCCGCGCTGCTGGCCCCATGGTCGACCTGGCTCCTGGTGGTGGCGGCCTCGGCCTGCTTCATCTTCCTCATCTTCGTTTTCCAGCCGATCGCGCTCCCGCATCATGGCGGCAGCGATCTCCTGGCGCTGCATCTGCGCGGCATGTTCATCTGCTTCGTGCTCGCGGCCGGGCTAATCGTGATCTTCATGACGCGCATCAACCGCAATCTGCGCGAACGCGATGCCTATCTCGCCGACCTGCGCCAGCGTTCGGCCGAGGAAGATCACATCGTGCGCATGGGGCTGCTGGCCTCGGGTGCCGCGCATGAACTGGGCACACCGCTCTCGACCATATCGGTCATCCTGTCCGACTGGCGCCAGATGCGCGGCGTCAGGCGCAACCGCGAGCTTTCCGAGGACGTGGCCGAGATGCAGGCGCAGATCGAACGCTGCAAAGGCATCGTCACGGGCATTCTCATGTCCTCCGGCCAGGCGCGGGGCGAGGGCACCATCCGCACCACGATCCGCCGGTTCCTCGACGATCTCGTCGAGGAATGGCGCGTCAGCCGCCAGCCTATCAAGCTGGACTACGGCAATGGTTTCGAGCCGGACGAGCCGATCGTGTCCGACACGGCGCTGAAACAAGTGATCTTCAATGTGCTCGACAATGCGCAGGAAGCATCGCACGATTGGGTCGGCATCACTGCCGAGCGGCAGGATGAGAAGCTGGTGCTCTCCGTCGAGGATCGCGGCCCGGGTTTCGACAAGGATATTCTGGCAACGCTCGGCCAGCCCTATATGTCGAGCAAGGGGCGTCCGGGCGGCGGCCTGGGCCTCTTCCTGGTGTTCAACGTGGTGCGCAAGCTCGGCGGCGACGTTTCGGCGCGCAACATGGCGGAGGGCGCCTGCGTTACCCTTTCGCTGCCGCTGGCGGCGCTGACCGATGGAGGCGATTCGTGAAGCCTGATCGATCCTTGTTTATTGTCGAGGACGACGCGACTTTCGCGCGGACGCTCAAACGCTCGTTTGAAAAGCGCGACTACGACGTCGTGGTCTGCCACGACCGCGAGGCGCTGCTGGTCGCGCTGGAAACGGTGGTTCCGGCCGCCGCCGTCGTCGATCTCAAGCTCGGAGCGGGATCGGGGCTCGAATGTGTCAAGCTGCTCGGCGCCCGCAATCCGTCGATGCGCATCGTGGTGCTGACGGGATTTGCCAGCATCGCCACGGCGGTCGAGGCGATCAAGCTCGGCGCCTGCCATTATCTGGCCAAGCCTGCCAACACCGATGACATCGAAGCCGCCTTCGGCCGTGCCGAGGGCGATGTCTCGGTTGCGCTCACCAGCCGCCCCACCTCGATCAAGAATCTCGAATGGGAGCGCATCCACGAAACGCTGGTCGAGACCGGCTTCAACATCTCCG
Source organism: Mesorhizobium sp. CA4 (assembly GCF_020165075.1). Lineage (NCBI taxonomy): Bacteria > Pseudomonadati > Pseudomonadota > Alphaproteobacteria > Hyphomicrobiales > Phyllobacteriaceae > Mesorhizobium > Mesorhizobium sp. CA4. The sequence continues at coordinate 107,840 of NZ_JAIUHK010000007.1, read as the reverse complement.
AAACCGCGCGCCGGCTCGGCCTGCACCGGCGCACGCTCGCCCGCAAGCTCGAGAAGCGCGTGGTGCAGTAGGGCGCCGCGCCAGGATTATTCCCGAACGGCCACGGCCAGCACCGAGACACAGTCGCCCGCCTTGACCAGGCCCGGGAAGTGACGCGCGGCGAGCAGCCCCGACATCCTGGCCCTGATCTCCTGCGGCGCCTGCCCGGTGCGGCCGACCGGATGGATGCGCGCGACAACCTGGCCGTCCTCAACTGGTTCGCCGAGATCGACCATCGTCTCGATCATGCCGTCATCCTCAGCGAAGGCGAAGCAGTCGCCCGACGGCATGTCGAGCCATTGAGTTCTGTCCTTCTCGATCGCACCATCGACGATGCCGGCGTGGCGCAGCACGTTGAGGATGCCGCGCCGGGCGATGCGTACGGTTTCGGCGCGCGAGGTTCCGCCGCCGCCGAGCTCGGTGGTGACGAAGACTTTGCCCATCTCCTCGGCGGCCGTGTCATACATGCCGACCGCGTCAATCTCGGTCATGCGCATGGAGAACGGCGCAGAGAAAGCCGCGACCGCGGCGAAGGCCTTTTTCTCCTGCGCTTTGTCCGGCAACGTGTGCGCCGCGCAGAACGGCACGAAATCCAGCGTTTTGCCGCCCGAGTGGAAGTCGAAGACGACGTCCGCGCGCGGTAGCAACTCGCGCTGGAAATAGTCGGCGATCTTCTCCGTCACCGTGCCGTCCGGCCGCCCAGGGAAAGAGCGGTTCATGTTGCCCTTGTCGATCGGCGAGGTGCGCGTGCCGGCGCGGAACGCCGGATAGTTCATCGCCGGCACGATGATGACCGTGCCGGAGACATTTTTCGGATCGAGGGTGCGGGCGAGTTCGTAAAGCGCCAGCGGCCCCTCATACTCGTCGCCGTGATTGCCGCCGGTGAGCAGCGCCGTCGAGCCCTTGCCGTTGCGCACGACACAGACCGGGATCATCACAGAGCCCCAGGCGGAATCGTCCCGGCTGTAGGGCAGGCGCAGGAAGCCGTGCTGGACGCCGTCGCGCTCGAAGTCGACGGTCGGCGCGATCGGCGACGGACGCAAAGCGGACATCGGCTCAGTCCTTCACGAACAGCTTGCGCGGCACATTGGCCAGGCACTCGACGCCGGTGTCGGTGATCAGGATCGACTCGGTGATCTCCAGACCCATCGTCTCCAGCCACAGTCCAGTCATGAAATGGAAGGTCATGCCGGGTTTGAGCTCGGTGCGGTCGCCGGGGCGCAGGCTCATGGTGCGCTCGCCCCAGTCCGGCGGATAGGAAAGACCGATCGAGTAGCCGGTGCGGTTGTCCTTGACGATGCCGTACTTTTTCAAGATGGCGAAGAAGGCATTGGCGATGTCCTCGCAGGCATTGCCCGGCTTGGCGGCGGCCAGACCTGCTTCCATGCCCTCAAGTGTGGCCTTCTCGGCATCGAGGAACGCCTGCGTCGGCTTGCCGAGGAAGACAGTGCGCGACAGCGGGCAGTGGTAGCGGTTGTAGCAGCCGGCGATCTCGAAGAATGTGCCTTCGTTCACCTTCATCGGCTTGTCGTCCCAGGTGAGATGCGGCGCCGAGGCGTCCGCTCCCGACGGCAAGAGCGGCACGATCGCCGGATAGTCGCCGCCGATGCCGGCGACGCCGCGGGTGCCGGCATCGTAGATCTCGGCGACCAGGTCGCATTTGCGCATGCCGACCTCTATTTTGTCGACGATGCGCTGGTGCATCGCCTCGACGATGCGGGCGGCCTTGCGCATATAGTCGATCTCGGTCGGGCTCTTCACCGCGCGCTGCCAGTTGACCAGCGCCGTGGCGTCGGCGAAACGGGCGTTGGGCAGGTGCTTCTGCAGCGACGCGAAAGCGGCGGCAGAAAACCAGTAATTGTCCATCTCGACGCCGATGCTCAGCTTGTCCCAGCCGCGCTCGGCCAGCACGCTGGCGAGGTAATCCATCGGATGCCGCTCGGTCGACTGCACATAATGGTCGGCGTAGCCGATGATGTTGTCATGCGCGAGATAGGCGGTGCGCTTGGCGCCGTTGGCGTCCTGGCCGCGGCCGTACCAGACAGGCTCGCCGGAAGGCGGCACGATGACGGCCTGATGCACATAGAATGACCAGCCGTCATAGCCCGTCAGCCAGGCCATGTTGGAAGGATCGCTGACGATCAGCAGATCGACGCCTTTAGCCTCCATGGCTTTTCGCGTCTTGGCGAGGCGATCGGCAAATTCGCTCCGCGAGAATTTCAGGTTTGGCTGCATTTTGTTGTCCTCGTTTGTTGGGCCTGGCGGCCAGCATCAACTTTCGAAAGCGAGCCCGGCATTGGCGGCGCGCGCACGGTCGCGAGCCAAAGTGGCGATGGCGGTGTCCTGCACGCCGGTGCCGGTGAGATCGGCGATGGTGATGTCGCTCGCCGAGCGCCGGCCGGGCTTGCTGCCGGCGATGATCTGGCCGAGCTCCGTCACTTCGGCGTCGGCGGCGAAGACCGCCGCCTCGATGGCGTGATGGAGTTCGCCCAGGCGCTGCGTCTGCTTGGCGCTGTCGGCGACATAGAGATCGGCCATGCGCAGGACTGCCGGCGCAATCTCGTTCTTATGCTCGGCATCCGAGCCCATGGCGGTGATGTGCTGGCCAGCGGTCACGAAACCGGCCTTGATCAGCGGTTCGGTCGACGGCGTGGTGGTGACGATGATGTCGGCGCCCGCTGCCGCGTTCGCCGCATCCGGCTCGGCCCGCACGAGGATACCGAGCTTCTCGCGCAGGCGCGCGGCGGTGGCTTCAGCCTTGGCGGCGTCGCGCGCCCAGATGCGCGCCTCCTCGATCGGCCTGACGAGACGCAGCGCTTCCAACTGCAGGCCGGCCTGCAGGCCGGCACCGAAGATCGCGGCTACGCTTGAGCCTTGGCGCGACAAATGCTTGGCCGCGACCGCGCCGGCGGCGGCCGTGCGGATATCGGTCAGATAGCCATTGTCGAGCAGAAGCGCCTCGACCACGCCGGTCTTGGCCGAAAGCAACACCATCATGCCGCCGCCACTTGGCAGGCCGAGCGTCGGATTCTCGAAGAAACCGGAGCTTATCTTGACGGCGAAGCCGTCTATGCCGGGCACATAGGCGGACTTCACGTCGACCTCGCCGCGATGTTCGGGAATGTCGAGCCGCAGAATCGGCGGCATTGCCACCGGCAGCGTGGCCAAGGCGCGAAAAGCGTTCTCGACGCAGGCGACGGCGTCCAGGTCGAGCGTCACGATCTTGCGAAGCTCCGCGTCGGTGAGGATGGTTATGCGGCTCATGCTGCGCGCTCCGCGATTGTCTCGCCGCAGACGATGCGGCGGTGCAGGCCCATGTCGATGTTTTTGCCGGAGAGGATGAGAACAGTGGTGCCGCTCACTTTGACCCTGCCGGCAAGCAGCGCGCCAATGCCGACGGCACCGGCGCCTTCGACGATCTCGCGCTCCACTCCATACGCATGGCGGATGCCGGCCGCGATCTCCTCCTCGGCAAGCAGGACGACGTCGTCGAGCAGTCCCCGGCACATGGCAAAGGTCAGCCGGTTGTCGAGCCCGATGCCGCCGCCGAGCGAATCCGCCAGTGTCGGCAGTTCCTCGACCTGCACCGGCCGGCCGGCGTCGAGGCTGGCCTTCATCGCAGCACCGCGCGCCATCGAGATGCCGACGATTTTGGTGCGCGGGCTCACGCCTTTGACCGCCGCCGCAACACCGGCCGCCAGCCCGCCGCCGGAGAGCGGCACCAGCACGCTTGCCGCCTCCGGAACCTGCTCCATGATTTCCAGCCCGAGCGTGCCTTGCCCGGCAACGATATCGGGATGGTCGAAGGGCGGCAGCATGACCAGCCCTTCTTGTGCCACCAGCCTATCGACTTCCTGCTGGGCGTCGTCCTGGCTGTTGCCGACGATGCGGATATCCGCGCCGAGGCGACGGATGGCGTCGAGCTTGTTTTCCGGCACCAGCCTCGACATGCAGATCACCGCGCGGATGCCTTCGAGCTTCGCCGCATGCGCCAGAGCGCGGCCGTGATTGCCGGTCGAGGCGGCGACGACGCCGCGCGATTTTTCTTCCGCGCTCAATGCTGCGATCGCATTGGACGCGCCGCGCAGCTTGAACGCGCCAGTGGTTTGGTGATGCTCCAGCTTGAGATGAACAGGACGGCCCGCGCGGTCCGAGAGTCTTTGCGACAGCACCATGGGTGTCCGCTCGACCTTGCCGGCAATGCGTTCGCGCGCCGCGCGAATATGCTGAAGCTCAACAATCATTTCGATCACGGGCGCTCGTTCACTGGGCCAGCGGCTTCGTCCACAGCCGGCCGAACTCGGGTCGGGGCGTCTCGTCGCCGCAGAGCCGCAGGCAGTTCCAGGCGCTGGCCTGGTTGCTGGTGACGACCGGACGTCCGATCGCCTCTTCCATAGCTGGAACCGCGAGCGCGGCGCGCAGCGCGGTGCATGAGACGAACAGCGCGTCGGCCTGCGGATGCGTGACCTTGCGTGCCAGCTCGACCAGGGACGCCGGCGTGATGCGCGCCATCTCGCGGTCGTCCTCGAAACCGAGGCAGGAGAAGCTCTGGATGTCGAAGCCATGCGCCGCGAAATAGGTGGCCATCGGCCGGCTGGTCTCGACGGTGTAGGGGGTCAGAATGCTGATGCGCTTCACCCCGAAGGCGTTCAGGCCGCGCACGCCGGCCATCGGCGGCGTGACCACCGGGACGCCGGGCTTGGCCGCCTGGATCGCCTGCTCGATCTCGGCGTCGCCGATCACCACCGAGGCAGACGTGCAGGAATAACAGACGGCATCGAGCGGCTCGTCCGGCAGGATGAGCCCCGCGCCCGCCGAAAGCGACGGCTGCATCTTGCGCAGATTCTCCGGCGTCGTCGGGTTGGCGTAGGGAATGCGCGCGACATAGACGCCGATCCGCTCGCTCGCCACCATGCGGCGGAAGTCCACCTCGCTGGTGTGGTCGGTGGCTAAAGCAATCAGGCCGACGCGCTTCTCCAGCGGACGCGAGTCCAGCGTGGGGCGCACCGTTTCGAGGCCGATGTCGGGCAATGCTTTCATGACTTCATCTTTCGATCCTGCCGTAGCGATGCTCCAGCCAGCGCAACAGCACGACGGAGCAGAGGCTGATGACGAGGAAAAAGGCGCCGACCAGTGTCATCGGCTCGATGTAGCGGTAGTAGGTGTTGGCGACGCTCTTGGCCTGGTTCATCAGCTCCAGCACGGTAATCGCCGACAGCAGCGGCGTCTCCTTGAACATGGCGATGAAATAGTTGGCCAGGGCCGGGATCATCGGCGGGATCGCCTGCGGCAGGATGATATGCGTCCAGGTGTGGCGGCCGCCCAGATTACAGGCCTTGGCAGCTTCCCACTGACCGCGCGGCACATTGTCGATGCCGGCGCGGTAGACTTCGGCAGTGTAGGTGCCGTAATGCAGGCCGAGCCCGATGACGCCCGCCACCAGCGGCGGCAGCAGGATGCCGATATCGGGCAGCACGTAGAAGATGAAATAGAGCTGCACCAGGAGCGGCGTGCCTCGGATGAACTCGGCGAACCAGCCGACGCTGCGCGCGACGATCCGGTTCTCCGATCGACGCGCCAGCGCGATCCCAAGCCCCACGATCGCCGCCAGGATCGAGCCGAGCACCGTCGCCAGGATGGTGATCTTCACCCCCTGGATCAGGGTCGGCATAATCTCCCAGACGAAATTCCAATCCCATTCCATCAGACGCGCACTCCGTCGAGGCCGCGCGCCATGCGGCGCTCCAGCGTGCGAATGCCCCAGGAGATGACCAGCGCCAGCGCGAAATAGATGACGAGAACGGAGAGGAAGGGCATCAGCGTGCTGCCCGTCTGCGAGCGCACCACCTGCGCCTGGAAGGTGAGATCGGCGAGCGAGATCAGCGAAACGACCGACGTCGCCTTGAGCAGCTCGATCGCGTTGTTGCCGAAGGTCGGCAGCATGACCAGAAGCGCCTGCGGCAGGATGACGTGGCGCATGCCTTGCCAGCGGCCGAGATTGAGCGCCGTGCAGGCCTCATATTGCTCGCGGCCGACCGACAGGATGGCACCGCGCACGACTTCCGCCGCATAGGCGCCGACATTCAAGCCCAGCGCCAGCACGCCGGCCTGCAGCGGCGTCAGCGACAGGCCGGCGAAGGGCAGCACGAAATAGGCCCAGAACAACTGCACGAAGATCGAGGTGCCGCGGAAGAATTCGATGTAGGTCGTCGCCAACGCGCGGATGATGAAGAAGCGCGACACGCGCCCCATGCCGGCAAGGAAGGCCATGATCAGCGCAAGCACCGACCCCATCAGCGTCAGCTCGATGGTGACAAGCGCTCCCTGCAATATCAGGCCGAGATAGCCGGACCACTGGGTCATAAAACTAGAAGTTTCCAACGTTTGCGTTTGTGCGAGGTCGCCGTGACAGCCCCTTCTCCCCGTTCACGGGGAGAAGATGCCGTAGGCAGATGAGGGGCGGAGCCAGCCTTGCAGAACTTGGCGCCGCCCCTCATCCGGCTCTTCGAGCCACCTTCTCCCCGCAACCGGGGAGAAAGCAAAGGAGCACTACTTCGCCGCGCAGAGCTTCTCGCGCGTTGTCGACATCGCCGCCTTGGCGGAGAAGCCGTAGGGCTCGATGATCTTGGCGAACTCGCCGGACTTCTTCATCTTGGCGAGCTCGACGTCATAGGCGTCGCGCAGCGCCTCGTCGCCTTTCTTGAAGGCCGCGCCATCGCAATAGACCGGCGCGCCCTGCACCGGCGCGATCACTTCGAGGTTCGGGTCGTTGGCCTTCTTCACCAGGTCGTTGATCGAGAGCACAGGCAGCGAATAGGCGTCGATACGGCCGTCCTGCACCATCTTCAGGCCGCTCTGGCCGTCTGGCACGACGATGACGCGATCGCGCGGCACGCCGGCATTGAGCGCCAGCTTCTCCTCGGTGCCGCCGCCCGGCGCGCCGACCGTGGCGGAGCTGTCCTTGGCGATGTCCTCGTAGCTCTTGAAGCCTTTCGGGTTGCCCTTCTTCACCAGCATCGCTTCGGCATCGCAAAGCACCGGCTCGGAATAGGCGACCGCCGCGCAGCGCTCTGGCTTCATGAACAAGCCCGCGGTGACGACGTCGAAGCGGCCAGCCTGCAGGCCGGGGATCATCGCCCCGTATTCGGAGATGGAAGCGACGATGTCGTTGACGCCGAGACGCTTGAAGATCTCGCGCGCCACGTCGGGAGCCGCGCCCGATACCTTGCCGTCGGCCGCGACCGCCGTGTAGGGCGGTTCGTTGGCGATGGCGACGCGGGCGAAGCCCTGCTGCTTGAGCTGCTCCAGCTTGGCGTCATCCGCCGACCGCGCGCCGGGGGCGAGCAACATCGCGGTGATCGCGAGGCCGGGGACGCCAGCCAGAATGCCAAGTTTCTTCATCGTTCCCAACTCCTTGTTTGTCTTCTTGGTTTGCCTGGTTCGGGACAGCCTTTGGCCGCCCGTGGACGGCTTACGCCGCCCGCATTGCGGTCAGACGCGATGTCCGGCCGCGATGATCTTCTTCAGGAAGCTCTGCGTTCTTTCCTGTTTGGGATGGCGGAAAATCTCATCGGGCTTGCCTTCCTCGACGATCCTGCCGCGGTCGAAGAACAGCACGCGGTCGGCGAAGTCGTGGGCGAAGCCCATCTCATGGGTGACCAGAAGCATTGTCATGTCGGTCTCGGCGGCGAGCTTGCGCATGACGTTGAGCACTTCCTCGACGAGCTCGGGGTCGAGCGCCGAGGTGACCTCGTCGAAGAGCATGATCTTGGGCGACAGCGCCAGTGCCCTTGCGATCGCCACGCGCTGCTTCTGGCCGCCGGAGAGCTGCGCCGGCATCGCCTTCGCCTTGTCCGCAAGTCCGACCATGTCGAGCAGTTCCATCGCCCGCTTCTCGGCGGCGGCGCGCGCGACGCCCTTGGTCAGCATTGGCGCTAAAGTCACATTGTCCATGACGCATTTGTGCGGGAAGAGATTGAACAGCTGGAAAACCATGCCGATCTTCTGGCGCATCCTGGCCAGATGCCGCTCGTCGGCCGGCAGCAACTGGCCATTGCGCTCCAAGTGGTAGAGCTGCTCGCCGTCGACCTGGATATGGCCGCCGTCGATCTTCTCCAGCGTCATCAGGATGCGCAGGATCGTCGTCTTGCCTGAACCGGACGGACCGATCAGCGCCAGCTTCTCGCCAGGCATGACCTGCATCGACAGGCCGTCCAGCACCTTGAAGGCGCCGAAGCTCTTCGAAATCGCATCAACCTTGATGATGGGCGCGGGCAATCCATGTCCCCGTTCTGGAGAAGTCTATCCCCTTAACGATGCGAAACGTGCCAAATCATGTCAATTGGGAAAATAATATCATGACAATATTTCCGGCGCGGCACGATTTCAGGGCAATCTGAGCTTCCTTTGTGCATCAGATGGCGAGCAGGAGATGCTCCGGATCGCCGAGCAACAGTTTGGCGACAACGCTCAGGCCCGCCCGCAGTTCCCCCTCGGTGGTCGATCCGAGCGAGATGCGCACGGCCGGATGCCAGGGCGTGTCGGCGATGCGGAACGAGGTGCCCGGCGCGATCGCCACCCCGCGCAGGCGCGCCTGGGCGACGAAGCTCTCCTCCGCACGGCCGCCCGGCAGTTCGAGCCAGAGATGCAGCCCGTCGCGGTGACAGCGATAGTCGACGCCGGCCAGCATTTCGGCGGCAATCTCCTGCCGGCGCCTCAGCGCGCCGCGCTGCCACTTGACCAGCTCAACAGCCGTGCCGTCATTCACCCAGCGCGTCGCGATCTCCGCCACCATCGGGGTCGCCATCCAGTTCGAGACGAGGTGGCGGTTGGCGACAGCCGCGACATAGCGGTCCGGTACCGCGAGATAGCCGATGCGCAGGCCGGGCACGACGATTTTGGTGAAGGAGGTGACATAGAGCGTCCGCTCCGGCGCGAAGGCGGCGACGGCCGGCGGCCGGCCTTCGACCAGCGGCCCGAGCACGTCGTTCTCGATGATGGCGATATCGTGCTTGCGCGCAACCGCCGCGATCTGTTCGCGCCTTGTGGCGTCCATCAACGTCGCCGTCGGGTTGATCACCGAGGGCTGGACGAAGACGGCGCGGATGTCCGAGAGACGGCAGGCCTCGTCGAGCGCTTCGGGGACCAGCCCGTTGCCGTCGATCGGCAGACCCTCGAGGTTGAAGCCGAGATAGCGGGCGAGCGGGATCAGCGTGTGGTGGCCGATCGCCTCGGTGGCGACCGTCGAGCCGGGCGGCGCCACGCTCATCAGCGCCACCGTCATGCCGGCGGTGGCGCCGTTGGTGAGGCTGATATTCTGCGGCGACGCCTCGAGTCCGCAAAGCTTCAGCCATTCGACCGCGACCGCGCGGTGGCGCGGAAATACCATGTTGGGCCGGAACGACAGCGCCGAGCTCGACGGCAGGTTCTCGGCCAGCCACCCCAGCGCCTGCTTCAGTTTCTCCAGATGCATCGGCTCGCAGACCGGCTTCAGGATCGAGAGGTCGATGACCTCACCCAGCCGCTCCGGGATATAGGGCGGTTCGGGCTCGCGACGCTGCGTCTGCACGAAACTGCCGCGGCCGACCTCGCCGGAAATCATTCCCCGGCGGATCAACTCCTCATAGGCGCGGCTGACGGTCTGCACCGAAAGCTTCAGATCGTCCGCCAGCCGGCGATGCGTCGGCAGCCGCGTGCCGTTGGCCAGCCGCCCATCGTGGATGGCGCGCGCGAACTGGTCGGCCAGCGAGAGATAGGCCGGCCGACGGATGAGAGCAGGATCTGGCTGCCATAATGTCATGACTTATTAGAGATCGAAATCAGTGCAATTGACAATCGAAATAATGCACCGTCATGGTGTCCGCAACGAAAGGCGGATCCCGCATGGCGTCAGCGAAACTCGACCCGATCGACCTCAGGATTCTCGACGCCATCCAGCGCGACGGGCGCATCACCAAGCTGGCCCTGGCCGAGAAGGTCGGCCTGTCGCCGACGCCGTGCTGGATGCGGCTGCGCAAGCTGGAGAAAGCCGGCATCGTCTCCGGCTATCACGCCGCGATCGCCATGCGCATTATCGCGCCGGTGGCGACGGTGCTGATGGAGGTGACCCTGGCCAACCACCGCCAGGCTGACTTCGACCGTTTCGAGCGAGTGGTGCGCGATATCCCGGAGATCGTTGCCTGCTGGTCGGTGGGCGGCGGCGTCGACTACGTGCTGAAAGTAATGGCGCGCGACATCGACGCCTATCAGCGGCTGGTCGACGGCCTGCTTGAGCGCGAGATCGGCATCGACCGCTACTTCACCTACATCGTCACCAAGACGGTCAAGGACGAGACCGTGCTGCCGGTGGCCGATCTGCTGCCGGAGCAATCCTGAGGTAGAGAGATTGTCTGCGGCGTCCGGGCAATAGAGATAATGTCTCTCTGTCACTTTGTCGAAACAGCCTCTTTGTCTCGATCGCGCGACTAGTCTCTCCGTATCGCCTCGGTTCCGGGAGACCCGACTGATGTCCGCGCATTTTGCACGTACCAACCACCATGACGCGCTCGACCGCCTCGCCGATCGCCGGCTGCTGCGCGCGCTCGCCTATGTCGACGGCCACTGGACGGCGAGCGAAGCGGCGGCAAGTTTTGAGGTTACCGATCCGGCGACCGGCGCTACCATCGCCTTTGTCGCCGCGCTCGATGCCGGGCAGACGACAAAGGCGATCAACGCTGCATCCCGTGCGTTTCCCGCTTGGCGCTCGGCGCTGCCGCAGGAACGCTCGAAAATCCTGCGAAAATGGTTCGATCTGATCATCGCCGCCAAGGAGGATCTGGCGCTGCTGATGACGCTCGAGCAGGGCAAGCCGTTGAAAGAATCGCTTGGCGAGATCGACTACGCCGCGTCCTTTGTCGAGTGGTATTCCGAGGAAGCGAAACGCCTCAACGCCGAAAGCGTCATCAGCCACCTGCCGAATGCCGAGATGTCGGTGCGCCGCGAGCCGCTCGGCGTGGTCGGCGTCGTTACGCCCTGGAATTTTCCGTCGGCCATGCTGACCCGCAAGGCGGCCGCAGCTTTGGCTGCGGGCTGCACGGTGGTTGCGCATCCGTCTTCGGAAACGCCGCTGTCGGCCCTGGCGCTGGCGGAACTCGGCGAGCGTGCCGGGCTGCCGGCGGGCGTCTTCAACGTCGTCACGGGTGATGCGCGCACCATCGTTGGCGCGATGTGCGCCGACGCCAGGGTCCGAGCCATGAGCTTCACCGGCTCGACCGAGGTCGGCCGGCTGATCGCCGCGCAGAGTGCGCCGACTATGAAGCGGCTGGTGATGGAACTCGGCGGCCATGCGCCGTTGATCGTGTTCGACGACGCCGAGATCGACAAGGCGGTGACGATCGCGCTCGATGCCAAATTCGCCACCTCCGGACAGGATTGCCTCGCCGCCAACCGCATCTATGTGCAGCGGCCGATCTATGATCGCTTCTGCGCCGCTTTCGCGCGCCGCATTGATCAGCTCCGCATCGGCAACGGCCTATCCGCAGACGCCGATATCGGGCCGCTGATGCATGAGCGCGCGGTCAAGAAGGTCGAGGAGCAAGTCGCCGATGCGCTCTCCCACGGCGCGCGCTGCCTGACCGGCGGCAAGCGTCATGCGGCCGGTCCGTTGTTCTACCAGCCGACGCTGCTCGCCGATGTGCCGGACGAAGCGCTGATCATGCGCGAAGAAACCTTCGGCCCTGTCGCGGCTGTGACGCCGTTCGACGAAGAGGCGGAAGTCGTCGCCCGCGCCAATGCCACGGAATACGGCCTGGTCGCCTATGTCGTCACCGAAAACGGCGCGCGCCAGGCGCGCATGGGCCGCGCCTTGGAATACGGCATGGTCGCGATCAACCGGGTCAAGATCACCGGCGCGCCGATCCCCTTCGGCGGCGTCAAGCAATCCGGCATCGGCCGCGAAGGCTCTCGCCACGGCCTCGAAGCTTTTACAGACCTCAAATACCTTTGCCTCGACGTAGCCTAAGCTACGCAGGCCTCATTCTCGTCAGGAGTCAAAAATGCTCGAACAGTCCAACGAACTCTCGGCCTGGGATCGCGACCATTTCTTCCATCCCTCGACGCATATGGGCACGCACGCGCGCGGTGAATCGCCGGCCCGCATCATGGCCGGCGGCGAAGGCGTCACCATCTGGGACAACACCGGCAAGAAGAGCATCGATGCCTTCGCCGGCCTCTATTGCGTCAATGTCGGCTACGGCCGTCAGAAGATCGCCGACGCCATCGCCGAGCAGGCCAGGAACCTCGCCTACTACCACGCCTATGTCGGGCATGGCACCGAGGCCTCGGTTACGCTTGCCAAGATGATCATCGATCGAGCGCCGACGGGCATGAGCCGCGTCTATTTCGGCCTCTCCGGCTCCGACGCCAACGAGACCAACATCAAGCTGATCTGGTACTACAACAACGTCCTCGGACGGCCGGAAAAGAAGAAGATCATCTCGCGCTGGCGCGGCTATCATGGGTCCGGCATCATGACCGGGTCGCTGACCGGGCTCGAGCTGTTCCACAACGCCTTCGACCTGCCGCGCGCGCCGATCCTGCACACCGAGGCGCCCTATTATTTCCGCCGCGCCGACCGCTCGATGAGCGAGGAGCAGTTCTCGCAATATTGCGCCGATAAGCTGGAAGAGATGATCCTTGCCGAGGGCCCGGACACGGTCGCGGCCTTCATCGGCGAGCCGATCCTCGGCACCGGCGGCATCGTGCCGCCGCCGGCCGGCTATTGGGAGAAGATTCAAGGTGTGCTCAACAAATATGACGTGCTGCTCGTCGCCGACGAGGTGGTGACCGGCTTCGGTCGTCTCGGCACCATGTTTGGCTCGGACCATTACGGCATCAAGCCGGACCTGATCACCATCGCCAAGGGCCTGACCTCGGCCTATGCGCCGCTCTCCGGCGTCATCGTCTCCGACAAGGTCTGGCAGGTGCTGGTCAAGGGCTCCGACAAGCTGGGCTCGCTTGGCCATGGCTGGACCTATTCGGCGCATCCGATCTGCGTTGCCGCGGGTGTAGCCAATCTCGAACTGATCGACGAGATGGACCTGGTGCGGAACGCCGGCGAGACCGGCGCTTACTTCCGCGCCGAGCTCGCCAAGGCCGTGGGCGGCCACCGGAATGTCGGCGAGGTGCGTGGCGACGGCATGCTGGCCGCAATCGAGTTCGTCAAGGACCGCGACGACCGGGTCTTCTTCGATCCGGCGCTGAAGGTCGGGCCGCAGATCGCCACCGCGCTAGCGGCAAGCGGCGTCATAGGCCGCGCCATGCCGCAGGGCGACATCCTCGGTTTCGCGCCGCCGCTCTGCCTGACGCGCGAGGAAGCCGACATCGTCGTCGCCAAGACCGCCGACGCGGTGAACGGCGTGCTCTCAGCTCTCTGATTTTTGGTCGTTGGCGCTGCCCCTCATTCGCCTGCCGGCACCTTCTCCCCGTAAAGGGCGGGGAGAAGGGACAAGCTCCGGCGTTGGCGACCCCTCTCCCCCCGTCTTCACGGGGAGAGGGTAAGGGTGAGGGCAGCGCCAACCTGCACAGTTGGAAGTAACATCTATGAAGTCCTATCCCACCGTTCCCGCCAGGATGGCCGCCGTGCAGCTCATCGGCCATGGCGGCCTGGAGAAACTCGTCTACCGCACAGATGTGAAAGTACCTGCGCCGGCCGCCGGCGAGGTGCTGGTCAAGGTCAGCGCCTGCGGCATGAACAACACCGATGTCTGGGTGCGTCAGGGCGCGTATGGCACGGAGGAAGATGCCGGGGCGGTATCGACCTGGCGCCGGCAGGGCAACACTCTGACCTTTCCACGCATCCAGGGCACCGACACGGTGGGCACGATCGTCGCCGTCGGCGGCGGCGTGCCTGCGAACCGCATCGGCGAGCGCGTCATGGTCGATTTCTCGATCTACAACCGTGACGACGATTCGCTGGCCGATATCGACTATATGGGCCACGGCCGCGACGGCGGTTATGCTGAATACCAGGCGCTGCCGGCCGAGAACGCGCATGTCGTCGATACCGATCTGAGCGATGTCGAGCTCGCCACCTTCTGCTGCGCCTATCTCACCGGCGAGCAGATGCTGGAGCGCGCGGCGCTGAAGGCCGGCGAGCGTGTGCTGGTCACTGGCGCCTCCGGCGGTGTCGGCTCCGGCATCGTGCAACTGGCAAGGGCGCGGGGCGCCATCTCCTACGCCGTCGTCGGCAAGGGCAAGGAACAGGCCGTGCTCGACATCGGCGCCGAGAAGGTGATCACGCGCGGCGTGGCCGACCTGCTCACCGCCGTCAACGAAGCGACGAATGGCCAGCCCATCGATGTGGTGGCCGACTTGGTTGGCGGCGCCATCTTCAATGACCTCTTGCGCATCCTGCGGCCCGAAGGTCGCTACACCACGGCCGGCGCCATTGCCGGCCCGGTCGTGCAGCTGGACCTCCGCACCATGTATCTGAAGCAGCTGCAGCTCCACGGCTCAAGCCAGGGCACGCGGGCGGATTTCCGCCGCATCGTGCGCTACATCGAGGAAAAGAAGATCAGGCCGCTGGTTGGCGGCGTCTACAAATTGTCGGATTTCCACCGCGCCCAGACCGACTTCATGGGCAAGGACTTCGTCGGCAAGCTGGTGGTGGTGCCGGACGCGATGTGGAGCGGCGCCTGAACCCAGGAAAGAGGCCGGCGCGGTCAGCGGCCGGGGATACTTTATTCGGCTTCAGGCGCCGCCGCGACTGTCGTCAATTGCGGCTAGCTCGGCTCCTTTGCAGCCAGCCGTTCAGCCCGTTCGGCCATGCGATGACGAAGACCGCAAGCAGCAGCCCAAGGCCGATGTTGCGGTAGTCGGACAATTCCCGCATGCCTTCGTCGGCCAACATCAGCACGGCGGCCCCGAGCAGGGGGCCCCATATCGAGCCGAGGCCGCCGACAACGATCATGGCGATCAGGAACAGCAGCGTCGAGAAGGAAAACACCGTCGGGCCGACGACGCGGAAATGCACTGCATAGAAGCCGCCCGCGATGCCGGTGAAGAAGGCGGAGACGGCGAAGATCCAGAGCTGATATTTGAAGCGGCTGATCCCGCGCGACATGGCGTAGCCCGGATTGTCGCGCAACGCCCGGAAGGCCAGGCCCAGCGGTCCCCTGATGACGACGATCGAGATCGTCACCGCAACAGCCAGCAGCGCCAGCCCGACATAATAGTGGGCGATGTACCATTTCGACGGGAACAGCGCGCGCAGGCCGATGTCGCCGAACTGGCCGATGCCCCGCACGCCGCCGAACAGCGGCATGCAGCCGCCGGCGGTGGTGAAGCAGTCGGTGTCGTTGACGATAAGCAGATACATGACCTGCGCGATCGCCAGCGTTAGCAGCGCCACGTAAGGGCCGCGCAGGCGCAGGCATGCGAGGCCGATCAGCATGCCTACCGCGACGGTGATCACGCCGGCCATCAGGATGGCGGCAAGCATGGGCACCTTCCAGTAGAAACCCAGCATCGCGGCGGCATAGGCGCCGGTGGCGAACAGCGCCATCTGTGCCAGGGAGAAGATGCCGCCTATGCCGAGCACGAGGTTCCACTGCACCACGACGATCGCCCAGATGAAGAACAGCGTCGACTGCGTGATGACGTAGCGCCCGGGCATGGCGACCGGCAGCGCGATAGCGAGAGCCAGGCAGACAAGGCCGATCAGGACATCGCGGCGGATGGACGTCATAGGCGCACCACCTGCTGTTTGCCGAACAGGCCGTAGGGCCGCCAGATGAGCACGAGGATCACCAGAAGCAGCAAAGTGGCGAAGCTCCAGCGCACCCCGAGCACATACTGGGTAGCCGCTTCGAGCAGGCCGAGCGCGATCGCCGCGATCACGGCGCCGTAGACATTGCCGAGCCCCGCGACCACGCAGACGATAAAGGCTTTCAGCATCGGGTCGCCGCCCATCACCGGCGTCAGCGTGGCGATCGAGCTGATCATGATGCCGGAAACGGCGGCGAGCGCGCCGGAGAGCGCCAGCACCTGCGCGTAAACCCGGCCGACCCTGACGCCCATAAGCTGCGCCGCCTCGCGGTTCATCGAGGTGGCGCGGATGGCGCGGCCGGCGCTTGTGCGCTGCAGGAGGATCGCGACCCCCACCATCAGCACGATGGCGACGCCGAGGATGAAGACGTTCTGCAGCGGAATGTGCACATTGCCGATGACGACCTGGCCGCCGACCGCGAGCGGCTGCGGGATCGGATAGGGTCCAAAACCCTTTAGCATCAAATTCTCGATGACGCTGCCGATGCCGATCGTTGCGATGAAGATGTTGGTCTCGAAATTCTCGGCCCTGAGCAGCGGCAGGGCCGCGCTGAAATAGATCAGCAGCCCGACCAGCGCGCAGACGAATGCTGCGGCGAGAAGCGCCAGCGCAGGATTGAGGCCGGCGTGGACGATCACCGCGTAGCAGATATAGCCGCCCAGCGTCAGGATGGCGCCATGCGCCATGTTGAGCATGTTGAGCGAGCCGTAGACCAGCGAGAGGCCGATGGTGGCGACCGCGTACATGGCGCCGAGCGTCAGGCCGGAAGCGACGATCTGGATCAGGACGTCCATCGCTCACACTCCGAGATAGGTTTCGACGATTTCTGGGCGCGCCATCAGTTCCGCGCCCAGGCCCGACCAGGCGATGCGGCCATTGTCGAGCAGGTGGATCATGTCGGCATCCTCGGCGATCCGCTCGGCATTCTCCTCGACCAGAAGGATGGTGCGGCCCTCGCGTCTGAGGTTGAAGATGACCTCGTAGATCTGCTCGATGACGATCGGCGCCAGTCCGAGCGAGGGCTCGTCGAGCATCAGCACCTTGCCGCCCGCCATCAGGCCGCGGCCGATGCCGCACATGCGGCGTTCGCCGCCCGAAAGCGTGCCGGCGGTCTGGTTGCGGCGCTCCTTCAGCTTGGGCAAAAGCGCAAAAACGAAGTCGAGCCGCTCGGCCAATCCGCCGCTGTTGGCATAGGCGCCCATCAAAAGGTTCTCGTGCACGGTCATCGCCGGAAAGAGCAGATCGCCCTGCGGAACCTGGATGACGCCGCGTTCGACGATCTGGTCTGGGCGCAGGCGGTCGATGCGCGAGCCGTCGAGGCGGATCTCGCCCGACGTCACCGGGACCAGTCCGGAAATCGCCTTGAGCAGGGTGCTCTTGCCATGGCCGTTGGGGCCGACAATGGCGGTGAGTTCGCCCTTCCTTGCCGACAATGTGATGGCGTCGAGCACCATGCGGCCGGCATAGCCGGCGCTGGCGTCGACGATCTCGAGCGCCGCTTCAGCCATGCGTGTTTTCCATGAAGGAGCGCAGCCGCTCGGAGGCGCCCTGGCCGAGATAGACTTCGACGACGGTGCGGTCGTCGAGGAGCTTTGTCGGCAGGCCTTCGAAGATCTTTTCGCCATGATGCATGATCATGATGCGGTCGGAGAGGCGCACAAGGAAGCGCATCACATGCTCGATGAGGATGATGGTGACGCCCGCCGCCTTGATGGCGCGCACGGCATCCATCACACGGTCGACCTCGCGGGCCGTGAGGCCGCCGACCGGCTCGTCCATCAGAAGCAGCTTCGGCTTCGTCGCCATGGCGCTCGCCATCATCAAGAGCTTGCGGTCGAGCACCGGCAGCTTGCCGGTAACCTTGTCGGCGCGGTCTGCGATGCCGAGCATCTCGAGCGCGGAATCGGCGGCCTCATGCGCGGCGCGGCCGGCGCGCAGCGTCGGCACGGCCCGGTTGCTCCGGCCGAAATAAGCGCCGACCAGCACGTTCTCGCGCGCGGTCATGCTGTCGAAGCCGGCGTTGAGCTGGAAGGTGCGGGCAACGCCGGCATGGCAGATCTGCTCGGGCGCATGCCCCGTGATGTCCTCGCCGTCGAGCACGATCGCGCCTCTGGTGGCCGGGTTCAGGCCCGATATCACCTCAAACAGCGTCGTCTTGCCGGCGCCGTTCGGTCCGCCGATGCCGAGGATTTCTCCAGCCCCGACATCGAAGGACAGATCGCGGACTGCCGCGAGCGCGCCGAAGGACTTGCCGACATGCCTGCACGACAGCAATGGCGTCGCGGCGGCGTCTCCCGTCATACGGCTAGGCCTTGATCCATGGCGGCATCATGAACTTGGTCGTGCCGTATGGCGCCGGCGCGATCAGGCCGGGTCCCTTGGTGTAGTCCTGGATCTGCAGGAACTGATGCGGCATGCCGAGAGATGGATCGTTGACCTGGGTCGGATAGGTGTAGGCGGCGTTCTCGAGCGGCATGAAGCGGGTCGTGCCGGTGACGCCGCGCCATATCATCGCGCTCATCCGGGCCGCAACCTTGCGGTTCTGGTCGTTGTTGCCGGGTTCGCCCGTGCCGCCGGAAAGTGCCGCCGCGGTCGCCCAGACATAGGCGCCGTCATAGGGCTGCGCGCCGGAATTGTGGCCGGCGTTCGGGCCGAACTTCGCCTTGTAGCGCTTCTCGAAGGCGGTGCCGATCTCGTCCTGCAGCGCGCCGACGACGGTTGCGTAGATGATGCCGTTGGCCGCCTGCTTGGCGATGTCGCGGAAGGCCGGGATCGACGGGCCATATTGCATGTAGACCAGGCTCGGCGTCGGGTTCGAGGCGAACTGCAGCGCGAACTGTCCGAGATCGGCGGGCAGGAAGTGGGTGATGCAGATCACCGCCGGCGGATCCTGGCGGATCTTGGCGAGCGTCGGTCCCCATTCGGAAGCGGGCACGCTGACGGTCTCGAACAGGTTGATGTCCCAGCCGTAGCTCTTGGCCTGTTCCTTGACGGCGTTGGCGATGTTGGAGGCATAGACGCCGGCCGACAGGATCACCGCCATCTTGTTGTTCTTGCGCTTCCACTCGCCGTTTTCCTCCAATTGCTGCAGGAACTTCAGGAAGCCGGGACCATACCAGTATTCGGCGGGATCGCCCTGGAAGGAGCCCCAGTAGCGGTCCGGGTTCGACTTCACCAAATTGTTGTGGCCGATCGTGGTGTCGTAATGGACGTAGATGATGCCGTTGTCGGCGGCGACCTCCTGGATCGCGGCACCCGAGCCGATATTGTAGCCGTTGAGGATGGCATGCACGCCATGCCGGTCGACGAGGCGCTGGGCCGCCTGCACGTTGGTGGCGTCGCCCATCTGCGCGGTGTCTTCGAAGGAAGGTTCCAGCGGCCGGCCCAGGATGCCGCCCAGCGCGTTGATCTCCTCGCAGGCGAGCGTCAGGCCGTTCTTGAACTCGATGCCGTCGGGCGCGGCGAAGTCGGTGGTCGGGCCGCACTGACCGACCGGGATGGGATCGCCTTCGGCGCGCGCCTCGTTGTTCATCGCAAAGAGCATGGCCGGCATGCCGGTCAGCGTCGCGGCGGTCGCAAGTCCGCCCTTGATCAGGAAATTGCGGCGCGAGCCGGCAATCACATTCGGCCGAGTGAGTTTCGAACTGCGCTTCATCTCAATTCCCCTTGTGAGTTTTTGTCAGCTTATGTTTTTGACCAGTTCGGCCGCCTGGTCGATGATCGCCGTTTGGTGCGGCTGCGCCGACATCCCGCCCCATTGTCCCATCAGTTGGTCCCAGGGGTCCTCGACGCCCGTGCGGTGCCCGCAAAGCTCCTCGATCACGGCAAGGCCGCAATAGGGCACGTGCATTTCGGAGTAGCCGCCCTCATGCGTCATCACCAGCCGGCCGCCGCACAGCTCGCGCGCCGCGTCGAGCAGCATGCGCGCCAGTCTGCGGTAGCCGCTGGAATTCATCAGCATGCGGCCCATCGGATCGACGCCGGAAGCGTCGAAGCCCGAAGGCACCACGATCAGCTCCGGTTTGAAGCGCGTCAGCGCCGGGATCACCACGCGCTCGAACGCCGCGGCGTAGGCGCCGGGACCGGACCCCGGCGGCAGCGGGACGTTGATGTTGAAACCCTTGCCCTTGCCCTCGCCATTCTCGGCGATCGCGCCGGAATTGGCCGGGAACAGATTGTCCTGATGCAGCGAGATCGAAAGCACGCTCGGATCGTCGTAGAAGATCGCCTGTGTGCCGTTCCCGTGATGCACGTCCCAGTCGACGGTCGCGATGCGGGTCAGCCCGTGCAGTTGCTGCGCATGCCGGATGGCGATGGCGGCATTCGAGAACAGGCAGAAGCCCATGCCGATATCGGAGGTGGCGTGATGGCCGGGCGGGCGGATCAGCGCATAGGCGTTGTCCACCTGGCCCGTGATGACGGCTTCGATGGCCTTGATGGCGCCGCCGGCCGCCAGGAGCGCGATCTCATAGCTGCCGGCGCCGAGCGGCGTCAGAGAACTGGCGTCGCCGTACCCGCGGTCGCTGATCTCCCTGATCTTGGCGATATGCGCCGGCGTGTGGACCCGCGACAGTTCCTCGACGGTGGCGCGCCGCGGCTTGATGGCGATCAGATGGTCGAGGATGCCGCTCACTTCCAGAAGGTTGCGCAGGCGACGCTTGGTCTCGGGATTTTCGGCATGGGTGCCGGGCTGGACCGTCAGGCTCGGCGGAAAGACCTGGGCCCAGTTCCAGGTGTTGTGCCAAAGATAAAGTTCGTGGAAAACGAAACCAGTCGCCATGCGGCTCCCACCCAGCATATTTCGGCCGGATGATGGCCCGCTGCATGAGCGCTGTCCCGACACCTTCGGGTAATGGGTGGTTTTTTAAGCCCACCCATTCGGGTGGTTAGCCCGCCAATTGCCGCTCGGTGGCGGCGTCGAGCCCGATTTCCTTCAGCTTGAGGACGGCCTCCGTCCGGCTTGAGACGCCGAGCTTGCCGAAGATGTTCTTCAAGTGCCATTTCACCGTGTCGGGCGCCATCGACAGCGTTTCGGCCAACTGACGATTGGTGTAGGCGCGCAGAAGCAGGGCGGCGACATCGGTTTCCTTGCTGCTCAGGATTTGCTTCCTCCCGGCGATTGCGATCGGACGCGCGCGTTCGGGCGCGGCCTTGCTCAGTTCGCGCAGAAGCGTGTCGACAAAAGTGGCCGTGCTGGAATTGCGCGACCAGGCCGGAATTCGTGAGCGGGCGAATTCGAGCACCTCGCGCATCGGCAGGCCCTCATCGATCAGCGAGCGCAATGCGTTCTGCGGCAGCGCCAGGGTGACGACATCGACTGCTGCTGCCAGTGCCAGCAGAGTTTCGCCCGCGCTGTGCGCGGCGATCGCGACAAGTGCGCGGACCTGCATGAAGCCCCGCAGGCGGCCGTCGCGGCGCATGCGTTCGGCAATACGGTCCAGCACGGCAATGGCCTTGGCCGGATGACCTTCGGCGATCAGAACGCGCGCGGCGCCGATATGGGCGTATTCGTCGAGCGGATGGATCGGCGCGGGCCGGCTTTCAGCCGAAGGCTCGATGCCGCGCGAGCGCAGCGCCAGCCGGGCGGCGTGGACGTCGCCGCGCGACAGAAGCAGCCGCACCCGCTCGTTCAGCGCGGCTGCCGTCAGCCGGCGGTAACGCTTCTCGATGCCCAGCCGTTCGGCGCGTTCGAGGAAGACGATGGCCTCGTCGTGTCGGCCATGCGCGGCGGAGAGTCGCGCCAGATGCAGCTTGCAGGCCATCTCGTGCACGACCAGTCCGCATTCCTCGATGATCTGCCGGTGCTGGTGCAGAATGCGCTCTGCGCCCTGCAGGTCGTTCCATTCATAGGCGAGCTCGACGTGGAAGATCGCCGTCATCGCCTCCGCGTAGGAACCGGACCCCAGGCGCTCGCGGGCGAGCCGGCAGGCACGGTCGAGCAATTGGTGCGCCTCGGCGAGATTGCCGGCGGAAATCTCGACCAGTCCCAGCAAGAGGTCGCAATAGACGATGCCGAAGACGGAATTGGCGGCGGCGTGATGGTCGCGCGCCGCGAGGCTGCGCAGGCGCGCGGCGTCCAGCTCGCCAAGCGAATAGTGGCTGAAGGCGCAGATATTGGCGAGCGTGCCGCGCGCGAAAGGCTCGTCTTCGGGAAAGTCCGCCAGCCAGCGCGAGGCGACGCGAGTCGCGGTGCGGGAGCGGTCGGTGGCGCTGATGACGCCGGCCGTCAGCGTCTGCAGCTCGGCCTTCAGCGAGCGGGTGGTCGCACGGTCGATCTCGCCGCGCTCGGAAAGCTGCCCGACCAGGGTTTTGGCCTGTTTGAGGATACGAACCGCCTGGCGCGGCCTGCTCATGTGGAACTGTGCCCAGACACGCGCCAGGAGCAGGCGAGGGCGGACGGCGATCAGCTCGGGGGGAAGCTGGTTCAGCCACTCCGTCAGCCTGGGAATGTGACCCTGCATGGTGAGCGGCATGGCGCATTCCTCGACAAGGCGCGCGGCATGGTCGGCATCGCCGCTTGCAAGCGCATGGTCGACCGCGTCGGAGATATGGCCCCGGGCCGCCAGCCAGGCGGCGGCGGCGCGATGCAGCTCTCTGCGTGCCTCCGGCCCCCACGCATCCAGCCTGTTGCGCAGGAATTCCGAGAATAGGTGGTGATAGCGGAACCATTGTCCCGTGGAATCGAGCGCGATCAGGAAAAGATTTGAGTGCTCGATGGCTGCCAGCGCCGCGGCGCAGTCTCGTCCGGGACAAACCGCCTCGACGAGGCCAAGGCAGAAGCGGTCGAGGATCGAGGTCCTGAGCAGGAAATCCTGGATTTCGGGCGCCTGCCGGGCGAGCACGTCATGGGTCAGGAACATCGCCACGTCGCGCTGGCTGCCGGAAAATTCGGCGATGAAGGCTTCTCTCGATCCCTCATGCGCCAACGCCAAAGCGGCAAGCTGCAGCCCGGCCGGCCAGCCTTCGGTCTTGTGGTGGAGCGCCACAACGGCCGAGATGGCGAGGTCGAGGCCGCAGACATTGGCAAGATAATCCTCGGTCTCCTCGAGCGAAAAGCGCAGGTCGCTGTCGCCGAGGCTGACGACATGCCCCTTCATCTTCATATGGGCGAGCTCGAGCGGCAGCTCGCCGCGGGTTGCGAGCACGATGCGCAAAGCCGGCGGCGCATAGGCGACCAGCATGTTGATGCAGGCGGCGATCTCGCCGGAGACGATCAGGTGCGCGTCGTCGAGGACGAGGTAGATCGGCGCGGTGCGCCGCGACAATTGGTTGATGATGGCGGTGAGGATGGAATCGACCGGCGTCACCGGGCTGGAGTCGATCAGCGATTCCGCGTTGGCGGCAATGTCCGGGTCGACGCGGTGGAAGGCGGCGGCGAGATATTTGAGGAAGCGGGCGAGATCGTTGTCGAGCCGGTCGATCGATAGCCACGCGACCTGGGCTATGCCGCCGGATATCCCGGTCGCCCACTGCGAGAGCAGGGTCGATTTGCCGAAGCCGGCAGGCGAGGTCACCACAGTCAGCTTTCCCGCGGTCGCAGTGTCCAGGGTGCGCAGCAGCCGAGGCCTGCGCACCAGGACGTCGCGCAAATAAGGCGGCTGGAGCTTCGTCTCTATCAGCATCCGGTTCTCGGCAGTTGCATTCGGCGCTTTTAATAAACGCGGAGTGCGGCGCGGAGGCAATGGCCGGTGAGCTGGATGCTTGCCAGGGCCGGCATGGCTCGCTGATGGCGATCCTGCGCCGAACGGCAGCGATGCGCTTGCCCAGGTCATTGCGGCGACCGGGCCTCTGAGTTATTTTAGCAGTTTATTGGATATGCGATCTGCCTTGCCATCGGCGGCGCGTCGCCTTGCCGTCGTGGCAGATTGTGAAGTCTTTAACAGACCACGATGCCGCAAGCTGCGTTCTTGTGGCCGACAGGATGATAGCAGTTAGGGATTTTGCCATGCTGCGATGCTGCGCGCTGATTGCAGCCTTGATCCTCGTGGGCCTCACGACTGTGCAGGCGCACGCCGATCGAAGGGTTGCCCTTGTCATCGGCAATTCCGAATACCGCGAAATCCCGGCCCTGAAGAATCCCGACAAGGATGCCGAAGACGTGTCGAACACGTTCCGGCTGGCCGGCTTCGATGTGTTCGTCGCCAAGGACCTCACCAAGCTCCAGTTCGAGAAGGAGTTCCGCAATTATCTCGCGGCGGCCGACGGCGCCGATCTGGCGGTTGTCTATTATTCGGGCCACGGCTTTCAGATCGGCGGCGAGAATTTCCTGATCCCGGTCGACGCGTCGCTCAAGGACGCGGCCGACATCGAGGTCCAGGCGGTCAAGCTGGATGACGTCCTTCAGCAATTACGCGCCAAATCGAAGATCCAGGTCATCATCCTCGATGCCTGCCGCAACAACCCGTTCCCGCGCAAGGATTACTGGCTGCGCGACCAATTGATCGCGGCCGGCGGCACCGGCCTAGCGCAGGTGAAAAGTTCGCTGAACACGCTGATCGCCTTCGCCACGGAGCCCGGCGCCGTCGCCTATGACGGGTCCGGCGATCTCAGTCCGTTTTCATCCGCCTTCTCCCGCCGCGCGCTGGCGCCGAACCAGGAGATACGCTCGGTGATGGCGGCCGTGCGCCGAGACGTGGTCGAGGCCACCAAGGGCGCGCAGGTTCCGTGGGAGAATTCCTCGCTGATCGACGAGGTGGTGCTGATGCGCCGCGCCAACCGGCCGGCTTTGCCGCCAGTGCTGGAAAAGACCGTGCCGTCGGGCGTCGGACCGGTCGCGCTCGACCTGCCGGTGCCGGTCGATGTCGACGGCGGCGCGGTCACCATCAGCATCGAAAGACCGCCGGCACTGGGGCGTCTGATCCTGGACGGCAAGCCGGTCGCAACGGGCGAGCCGATAGAGGGCAAGGATCTGCCGCGACTCGCGATGGATGTGCCGAAGGGCGCCGACGCCGAGGACCAGGTCGATATGCTGGCCTATGCCGCGCATGACGAGTGGGGCGGCGGATCGCAGGGCATACTGGTGTTCCGGGTCAAGAATGGCGATGGCGCCGCGGGCAAGCAACTCGTGGCCTCGCTGGAGTCCGAGCAGAAGCAGGAGGTGGTGGAGCGCGGCATCCACATCGCCGGCGCCGCCGAGGCGATCGAGAACCGCGACGTCAAGGTTCCGGTCGGTGTCGGCCCCGTGCCGCTGAAGCTGGATGTCCCGACCAAGGATCCGGGCGTCAGCGTGAAGCTCGCGAATTATCCGGCAACCGGGACGCTGTCCCTGCCGGATCGGACCTTGTCGCCCCAATCGAGCCTAATGGCCGATGAAGTCGATCAACTGCGCTACGAACCGCAGATAGGCGCTGCAAAACCGTTGATCGTCGGCTTCGAGGTCACGGCTGACAACACGCCGTCGAAGCCGGCGACGATGAAGCTTTCGCCGAGTGTCGACCCGTGCGACACGCAAGCAGGCGAACCCTTGGACCTGCAGGGCGTCGTCCCTGGTCTGTTGCCGAACGAGATCGGCGCAGGCGCGGTGGAGGCCTGCCGAGCGGCGGTGAAGGCCTATCCCGATGTCGCCCGCTTCCACTACGAACTCGGCCGCGCGTTGCTTGCCGCCGGCAAAGTTGACGAGGCGAAGAAGGCGATCGAGGAGGCTGCCGACAAGGGTCATGTCCGCGCGGTGTTCGAGCTCGGCTATATCGCCTCGTCCGGCATAGGAACGGCCGTGGACCCCAAGAAGGCAAATGGCTTCTATGCGAAGGCGTCCGACAAAGGGGACCCCTATGGAATGACCGCCTGGGGACGTGCCCTGTTCAACGGTCTCGGCGTCCAGCGCCATACCGGCAAGGGCTTGGACCTGCTGCTGAAAGCAGCGGCCATGGGACACACCTACGCCATGAACGATCTCGCCGCGATCTTCACCGAAGGCCGCAACGGCGTGCCCGCCGACCCGGCGCGCGCTGTCGCTTTCCTGAAGGCTGGCGTGGAGCGCCAGGATATGTATTCGATGAACATTCTCGGACGCAATTATCTCAGCGGACGCGGCGTCGAGAAGGATACCAAGCAGGCGCAGGCGCTGTTCCAGAAGGCGATGGAGCTCGGCCAGCCTTATGCGCCCGGCAGCTTGGCGCGCATGTACAGGGACGGTGAGGGCGTGGACCGGAACCTTGCTGAGGCGCAGAGGCTGTTCGAACTGGCGACGGACCGCGGCGACTACTCGGCGGCATACGACCGCGCGGCCATCGAAATGCAGAAAGGCGACAAATCCGATCAGGCCATAGCCGTCCGGTATCTGGCGTTTGCCGCAGGGCTTGATCTCCGCAACGAGTTGCCGGGCGCGCGCAAGACGTTGGCGCAGTTTGGCGTGAAGCCGAAGTCGGCCGCGTTGAAGCAACTGCGCTCGGAACTCAAATCGAAGATCCCGGCGGGCGGCTCGGTCGACGACCAACTGATCAAGACGGCCAGGGCCGTCTGGGAGCAAGCCAATCCGCGTCGGGACCTGTTTTGATCAAGAAGGAGGCAGTGGTGGGCAGGGCATTGAAGCAGGCGGTCATCGCAACATTCCTATCGTTCGCGGTTGCAGGGTGCACGACCGTGGCGCCTACGGTCGAGCCGGCGCCAACGACGAAATATCGTACGAAGGCCGTTCAGACGACGACCGAGCCCAAAGTTAAGGTGGTCCAGCAGAAGAAGGTTGCCGCCAAGAAGCTGGTCAAACCGGTCACGACCGAAACCGCGCCCGTGATTGCGCCGCTGGGTGGCAGCGGCGGCGGTGGCGGCGGCGGGTGGTAACGCCCGCTGCGTTCGCCGATTCCGACGGGTCTCCCGAGGCGAACAAGGCGGTCGTCGAACGGCGCGCCCAGGCGGTCGAGCTCGCCTCTCAGGCTTCGGCGGCGGCCTGTAAGCCCGCCCTAATACGCGTCGACCGATTGGCGTTGCGCCTCCATCTCCACCATCTGGATGCCCATTTCGACGAAGGCGGAAAGCACGCCAAAGCGGTCCGCGGTCGAGACGCGGGCCAGCCCCGCCAGGATCCCGGCATTGACGGCGTGGGCGGCAGGAAATCCCGTCGACAGCATATCGAAGGTCGGGTCACGCCACGCCGCAGACAGGGCGATCCATGCAGCCGGCGTCGCTGGCGACGGACCGACGGCGCTGCTGAGCGCTGCCCGATGGCGGGGATTGCCGGGCTCGCCCACCCAGTCATTGACGAGAGCGAGCAATTCGAGATCCCTTTCGGCAAGGAACTCGGCGACATTGCTCAGACATTCATGTCCCCACCAGACCGCGGCGCGCTCGGGCAGAAGGTAGGCGCAGAACGTGACGGCTTCCTCCGGCACCCGCCCGGCGAGCAAGGCGCGGCAGAACTCCAACGGGGGTTGGGCGGCGGCTGGCGATTTCATGTCCCGGGCGATCGCGGGACAGGCAAGAAACAAATCCCTCGCCGTTCTGTATCCGAGTTCATTGGCCATCGCTGCCACACCCCGAGCACCGGCACAAATAGCACTGAAACCCGCGGCTAAGCGGCGGTCAAGCCTTAACCTCTAACAGGCCGCAGCCATTCGCAACGTGCGCTTGTTCACAGACAATCGTTTCAAGATTTGATATAGTCGCGCCAGCAAAAACCCGTTCAAACAGGCCCGTTCAAACAGGAGTGACGGTCATGCGGTGGGGCAGCTCAGCCTTGGCATTGGCGGTCGTGCTTTTTTCAACGCACGTTTACGCCGATCCGCTTCAGAAATCCGAAGACATCGTAAAATTCTTCGCCGGCCAGAGCAACCTCGGCGCGTCGCGCGGCATCTGCGTCGGCACGGAGGAAGAATGCAAGAGCAAGGCCGAAAAGAACGAAGCGCCGCCCCAGAAGGCCGGGCTCGACATGATGATCAATTTTGCCCTGGACTCGGCCCAGCTCGACCAGACCGCGCGCAAGGAGCTGGACGAGTTCGCCAAGGCGCTGAAAGACAATCGGCTGAGCACGTTCAGCTTCGTCGTCGAAGGCCACACCGACGCGACCGGGCCCGATCGCTACAACCAGGACCTGTCGCAGCGAAGGGCGCAATCGGTGGCCGCCTTCCTCGAAGCGAACGGCGTTGAATCGGCACGGCTCGAAGCGATCGGCCTTGGCAAGTCGCACCCGCGTGTCGCCAATCCCTACGACCCGGTCAACCGCCGCGTCGAAATGCGGATCAGGACGGAATAGGCTGCCGGCGCCGATCAGCTCTTAGCGAACTGCCGGTCCTGCCGACAGGCAGGGCTCGCATGCTCGATCAGTTCTAAAGCGCGCCGCCCACCGCAACATCAGGCGGCCCTCATCAAACACATGATGCTGAGACCGTGGATGCTGCCCATCTCCGGCCGGGCCGGTTAGCTGATTTTGGCAAGGCGTTTCATCGGCAAGATACCGCGTTCATCCGCTGGTCCGGGCTGTCGGCAGCCCTTCTTTCTCGGCCCCCTCGACCTTCGATTCCGACCGAAGTCGGATGTTGCTGCGCAATGGTCCATCGGCTGAAACAAACCGTCAGCTATTCCATTTGAATCTCAGACTGGCGAGCATCGTCCCTTCATCGTCAGTTGCGATTGCAAGAAGAAAACACCCGCCGCGACCTGCGAAGCGGCGGGTGTTTCTTTGTCAGGAAAGTGCCCGCATGCAGCTTGGCGAAATCATTGCAAACCTGTTCGCCGCCCTGTTGCTGGCATGTATTCTCGGGGCCGTTTTCCTTGTCGCCACGCAGCCGATTTGGCCAGACCACCACAAGGGACAGATGGTGGTTCTCCCGCCCGCCGACGCGATCACAACGGGATCGATCAAAGCGACTACACATCCGCATTTGCCAAACGCGGTCGATGGAAACCTCGTACAGCCGAGGCCTTCACGGCCTTAATGCATGTCGCCCAAAGGTGCACCGCGGTTGGGTGACGAGACGCATCAAAACAATGGCTTAAAACGCGTCGATTGAAACCGTTTCAGCGCGATGCGCTTTTGGGGGAAGCGATTTACCACTCGTTTACGATATTAGCGCAGGCTGATGTTCGGCCATGCCGGTACAGCGTACATGCCCACAGAGCCCCAGCGCCGATCCCCCTCAGCGCTGGGGTTTTTTACGCATAATCCATTCGACTATGTTGGGGTCGACGTAATCGTCCCCGGTCATGATACGCACCAGCTTCGTCGCGCGCGGCCGCCATTGATCTTCAGGAACCTTATCCTCGTCGACCCAGCGCCTGAACGCTTCGCGCATGACGTCGAATTCGAAGTATGAACCGTTGTCGTTGGATTGCTTTTTGACCATGGCCGGCAACGTCGAATCCCGTGAAATGTTCCAGCTCGCCGCGCGTCGAAAAAACGTTGTTGCCTGATGAGCCGAAAGACCACGGTTAGCCGGGCGCCAGCGTATTCTGGATTGAACCAATCAGCGCGGTGACCGCCTGCTTGTATTTCTCGAACTCGGGAGAGGTCTGCCGGACTTCGGTCGTGGTCGTCCTCGGCTGGCCTTGATCGGTCACCACGCGCGGCACCTTCTGCCCCATCTTCCGCTCGGCCCAGTCGACGACGTAGCTGACGGTCTTGCCGGTCAGGAACGGGTTGGCCTGGATGACGGCCGATCCCAGAACGGCGCTCAATTGCGACGAACCCGGCGCCGCCAGCACCTGATGCGCCCCCTCCATGCCGAGGAAATGGCACAGATAGAGCCGGCCGGCAGAAATCTGGTGGCCGCGGGCGCGCAGATAGGCTTCACCTTCGCGCGCCAGGTTGCGCACCATTTCACGCGACAGCGTCGCGTCGTAGCGAAGCGCAAGCAGGTCGGCGGTCGACAGCGAGCGGGCAAGGTCGGGCCGATAGGTGTTCATCATCCGGATCCAGGTCTTGGAGATGAACTGTCCGGCGCCGGTTGCCGAGGAAAGCGGGTTCTTGGCGCGGGCGCTGCCGCCGCTTTCGACATGCACGATCCGGTCGGTCAGCGTCTCGACCGCGGCATCGCCGGAGCCGCCGGAACTGACCGAGACGGAAGTGGCGACCGAGGTGACCGTGCCCAGCGGGTCGATCGCTTCGCCGTTCTGGTAGAGCTCGAAATGCAGATGCGGGCCGGTCGAAAGCCCTGTTGTGCCGATATAGCCGATGACGTCGCCGGCCCTCACCTTGGTGCCGACGCCGTTGGTGATGGCGAATTTCTGCATATGCGCATAACGCGTCTCGCGGCCGTTGGCATGCGTGATCTTCACCAGATTGCCGTAGCTCCCGCCATCGCCCTGGAAGGAGATCTCGCCGTCGAAGGCGGCCATCACCGGCGTGCCGACCGGCGCCGCCCAGTCGACGCCCTTGTGGATGCGGACCGTGCCCAGGATCGGATGCTTGCGCGGGCCGAAGGTCGAGGTCATCACCCCGGCGACCGGCGTGACCATGCCGTTGGTGACGGTCAGCGACCGCACCTGATCGTCGCCGGTCACGCAGGCATACTGGCCATCGCTCTGCCGGAAGACGAAGCAGTCGAGGCTCTTATCCGTGCCTTGGACGCCGACATAGAGCACTCGTCCGGACATCTCGCCCTGGCCGCGCGGCGTCTGCGAATAGATCAGCACCAGGCGCTGATCCTCGCTGGCGAAGGCGTCGAGATCCTGCCCCCGCGACAGATACATGATCGCCTCGCCGATGACGCTGGTCGGCACCTTGTTGCGCACCGCGGTCGAATAGATCGCGTCGAGCAGGCGGTACTGACGCTTGGGCCCGCCCTGGTCGGAGGCGCCGGAATAGTTGAACAGATCCTCGCGGACCCAGGGGTCGACGCCCGACACGAAGGTACCGGCCGCATTGCGAGTCAACGTGCCGACATAGACATTCTTGGCATAAATCGAGACCTGCATCAGCGACATGGTTGTCGTCTCGCGGTTCGGACGGAACCCGCGCATGGCCACCACAAAGCCGGACTCCAGCCCATCGCGATTGAACAGCGTCTTCAGCGCTTCGCCCGCAAGCTTCGCATCGTCGGCGGAGAAATGCGCATCGAGCGCCACGCTATCCAGGCTGCGGTCGTTGAGGATCTTCACGAACGTGTCCTCGGTCGCCTCGAAGCGCTGATACTCGCTGGTGACAGTCGCAACGGTCGTATTGTTCTCGATCGCGGTTTTTTTGAAAGCCGGGAGCGCCGCTTCGCCCTGGTCGATGGTCTCGCCCCAGCCGGCCTCAGGGTCGTCGGCGTCGGCCTTGGGCGCCGAGCCGGCCTCGCTCTCGTCCGGCGCCGCCTGCAAGTCGTTCTGCAGGTCGCCTTGCGAAGCGCCCTGCTGATCGTCCGGGGCTGCGGCCGGAGCGGGCGGGGCCGATTGCTCATCACCCGGCGCCGCTGCGGAAGGCTTGGGAGCGGCTTGCCGCTGCGCCTGGAA
This sequence comes from Mesorhizobium sp. CA4, assembly GCF_020165075.1. NCBI lineage: Bacteria > Pseudomonadati > Pseudomonadota > Alphaproteobacteria > Hyphomicrobiales > Phyllobacteriaceae > Mesorhizobium > Mesorhizobium sp. CA4. The sequence continues at coordinate 76,633 of NZ_JAIUHK010000007.1, read as the reverse complement.
GAAAGCGAAATCCTCCTGCGTCGTCGGGATCGTGGTCATGAACTTTTCGCTGGCGCTCAGCATCACGTCGGAGAGGATTTCGATCTGCGGCGAGGCGCCCGAACTGTCGAGCTCGGCAGGGCGCGCGACGGTCTTGCCTTTCGTCGCGGTGTCGGCATCGGGCGCCAGCGTGATCCACATCGGATCGCCGGCGAGATCGATGATCGCCGGTACATAGACCGAGGCGTCGGGCGGCACGTCTTCCATGCCCTCGACGGGGTGCAGCTCCTCGTCCTCATCGCCGAACGACCAATAGTCCTTGGTCAGGTAGAAGCCGGTGGCTAAGGCGACGACGGCGAGCGTCGCAAGAACGGCGAGCGCCCGGCGCCAGAGCTTGCGCCGCCGCTCGGCCAGCCGCGCCAGCTTCTTCTGCCTGAAGCTCGCGTCGATCGAGTGCGTCACGGGCTGTTTCCGGTCAGGAAATAGGTCCAGCGCACCTGCTCGAGCGTGTCGACCTCGACGAAGCGCGCCGCGATATGGCCACGCTGCCAGCACTCCTCGATGCCGCGGATCGAGAAGCGCCGCCGGTCGATGCACATCTCGGTCGATCCGTTTACGATCGCGTGGCCAAAGACGTCCGTCGCATAGAGATAGATGTAGCGGTTGGTCAGCTCCTCGCGGATGACGTTGACGCATTGGTTGGCGCCGATCGTCCACCAGCCATCCGTCTGGTCGGCATTGTCGACCTTCTGTCCGACCGCCAGATTGACGACGTCGAGCGTCTGGTTGCAGACGGTGAATTCGGCATGCGCCTTGCCGGGCGAAAGCATCGAGAGCAGCGCCGCGCCGAGCGCCGCAAGCGACATGCGGCCCGGGAACAGCAATCGGACCCGGCTACGCTGCTTGCGTGGCGAGAACCGGCTCAAGGTACGCGGGCGGCGAAGATCCATCGGCGTGCATGCTATCCGCCAAGCCGGAAATAGGTGGCCGTGGCGGAGAACTGCGATCCGTCGGCCTCGATCTCTTTGAGGATCCTGGGCAAAAGCTCCGAGGCCGGCGTCGGCCTGGAGAACATGGCGGCCTGGATGTCCTTGGGCCCGGTGATCACCAGCATGATCTGCGGCACCGCCTTGCCGGCTGCTTTGTCCGCGGCGGCAAGGCCGATCGGGATGTTGAAGGTCACCTTGTCGGTTTGCGGCACCATGCGGTCATCGAGGTTGAAGGCGATGCCCTTATGGTCGATCAGCATGACGTTCGAGATCAGCCCGCCGCCCGTATAGAGCGCGCCGCTGACCGGCGAGCCGTCCGGGACCGCTGTCCGGTCGAGCACAAGCTGTGGCTTCGCGGCAGAACTCCGGTCGAGAAAGCGAAGGAAAGTGGGCACGCCGCACTGCGAGAGCGTAATGAGGCGCACGCTGATATCCGGCTCGACATGGAACCTCGTCTGGAAATCGCTGAGCAATTGTTCGAAGGGCTGCACCGCCGTTGCGTATCCCTCGATCGTCGGGGTGGCGCCAGGTCCGGAAGTGACGTTCGCGTAAAAACAGCTGCCGCCGCTGAAATCACGCACCCAGGAGCGCTGGTCGTTCCACTTGGTCATATCGTCTTCCGCTGACGGAAGCGCCGGCCTGGGCACATTGATGGCAACGTCGGCGTTGTCGGGCTGCTTGGCCGCCGGTCTCTGCGCTTGCTGCGCTGGCTGTGCCGGCGCGATCGGCGTTTCCGGCTGGCTGGATGTTGGGGTCTGCGCCTTCGGCTCGGCCGGCGGAGGGGTCGGCTGCGTCGATGCCTGGCTTTGCGAAGCCGGGGGCGGGGAAGCTGCCGGCTTGGGCAACTTGGAAAGCATCTCCACGAGATCTTTTACGCTCGGCTTGGCCGCGGGCGGATTTGCCTCTTGCGCCGGCTTGTTCTCAGCTGCCCGGCTCGGTTCCGGCGTCTTGGCCGCCGGCTTGCCTGCAGGCTGCGCCGGCTTCTGGTTTTCGGCCGCCGCTGGCGCCGGAGCCGGCGCAGGCGTCGGCGATTGCGCCGCCGGCGGTTGCGCCGGTTTGGTCTCGACCTGTGGCAGATGCGGTTGGCTGTTGGCCTCGCTCTCCGGCTGAGTGGCAGGCAGGGCCGGCTTCTCGACGGGCGTCTTGGCCTCCGCATCGGGTTGGGCGGGCGGCTTCGCCGTCTCGATGGTGGCGGCGCTGTCAGGTTTCGGCGCCTGCGGCTGAGCCGCGGCCGGCGCCTGCGGCTGAGATTTCGGCGCCTCCGGTGGCTGCGCCTCGGCCACCGGCTTGGCGGTCTCGGGGACCGGCTTCGGCGTCAGCGGCTTGGATGTTCCCGCTGCCGGCGGGGGCGCCAGGACACCGCTGAAATAAACGCCGCCCCCAAACAGCACAGCGAGAGCCGCGACCCCTCCGGCGATGGCGGGTATGCGCGAAGTCTTTTTGGGTGCGGCCGGTGCGGGCGCGCTGGCCGGGGCGGCTGCCGGCGCGGGCCGTGGCTCCGACAGAAATGCGGGACGCACATGCTCAACGAAGCGGGGCTCGCCGGGAGACGCCGGCGGCTGCGGTTTGGAATCGGGCGGCGCCGTCCAACCGGCGCGCGGCAGGCCGGAGCGTTCGCGTGCGCCAAACGACACCGGCGGCGGCAATGTCGCCTCGAGATTCTCGCCGCGCGAGGCCCTGGCTATCTCGGCCATGCTGGCCGGCCGGTCGCGCGGATCCGGCTGCAGCATGGCTTCGATCAGCTCGCGGAAATCGGGATCGATATCCGACAGGTCCGGCACCGCCCGGCGCTTTTCGATGACCTCATATTGCGACCCGCTCATGTCGAGCGGCTTTCCGCGCAGCGCCGCGGCCAGCACTAGGCCGAGGCTGTAGATATCGGATTGCTCGCTGACCTCGCCGCCATAGAGGCCGAGCTGTTCCGGCGAGACGTAGTTGTATTTGCCGGCGAATTTGCCTCCGATCAGCGTTTCGCCGCCGACGGTGGCCGACCGGGCGATGCCGAAATCGATGATCTTGGCGCGCTCGACCTGCCCGCCCGGCAGAATGATGTTATCCGGCGAGAGGTCGCGGTGCACCGCGCCGGCCTTATGCACCGCGGCGAGCCCCGATGCGAGCCGATGGCAAAGCCGGCGCACGTCCTCTCCGGGCATCGGGCCGCGCCGCATGACGTCGAACAGCGATTGGCCGTCCACGAACTCCATCGCCAGATAGGGGCGGCCGATCCCCGTATCGATCGTAAACACGTGGTAGCGCACGACCGCGTCGTGCGACAGATGGTTGAGGATCGATGCTTCCTTGCGGAACAGCGACAGGATCGTCTGATCGCGGGCGAATTCGGGCAGCACGATCTTGATCGCCACATGGTCGCCGGTCTGGATGTTGTGGCCGCGATAGACTTCACCCATGCCGCCGGAGGCGATCCTCTCGTCGAGCTCGTAGATGCCGCTGAGTTGCGTGCCGACACCCGCATAGGTGACGTTCGCCGAAATTCGCGTCCTGTCGTCGTCGCTCATCTGGCCAGGCCCTCCGCTGCGGACCGATCCCGATGGAGCGCGCCACTCTGCCCGCCGCCGATCTTCACGAGCACTATGGTCACATTGTCGGTTCCGCCGCGCGCCAGCACCATGTCCAGCAGGGTCTGGCATGCCGCCCGCGGCGTGGTGGATTTGACCGCGGCCTCGATCTCGGCGTCGCTGACATGCGCGGTCAGTCCGTCGGTGCCCAGGACGAAAACATCGCCCGCCATCAGCTCGCCCTGCTGGAAATCGATCTCGAGCTCGTCGCTGACGCCGACCGCATGCGTGATCACATTGCGGCGCGGCCAGTTGCGTGCTTCCTCGGCGCTGATCATGCCGCGGTCGAGCAATTCCTGCACCTCGGTGTGGTCCTTCGAAACCTGGAAGATCGAGCCGTTGCGCACGAGGTAGATGCGGCTGTCGCCGGCCCACAGGCAGGCGAAGCGTCCATCCATGGCAAGCAGGGCCGCGAAAGTGGAGCCGATGGTGGTGCCGCGCGAGCGCGATATATCGCGGATTTCGGCATTGGCGCGGCTCAGCCGGTCCTCGAAGCGGGCGCGAAGATCCGGCGCCGAGCTGGCAATACCGATCGTCGCCAGATGGTCGACGATGCTGGCCGAGGCGACTTCGCCGGCCTCATGCCCGCCCATGCCGTCGGCCACCACCCAGAGCCCGGTCTGCGGTTCGATGAGGTAGTTGTCTTCGTTGTGGTCGCGCACGCAGCCCTTGTGGCTTACGCCGAAGCTTTCGATGGGGAGGGCGACAGTGCTCAATTTGCCACCAAGCGCTTCGTGAGCGTCCTCTGTGACCAGCCACGGGCCGCGTGCCCACGCCACTCTGCCACAAGCGTGTACATTAGAGTATCGAAATGAAGCTTCGAGCCGGCCATGTCAGAACGCCTTCGGACAGCTGAAGCCGGACAAGGCCGGCAGCAGCAACGGATTGGCGCCTGATCCCGTCTGAATCGTGTAGGCGACATCGCGTCCGCCGATGACGAAACGCGCTTCGGCGTTGGCGCCGTCGCTGGTGATGGTTGCTTTGTCGAAAAGCCGCTTCAACGCCCACGGCCCGTCGAATTTGAGTGCGGACTCGCGACCGGGCATTTCCGGCACGAGGGTAAGACTCGCCGATCCGGAAGCGGCGCCGCTTGGCCATGTCACGACGCTCGGCGCGTTGCCGGCCTGCGCGCTCTGGACCATCTGCCCGTCGATAGTGAGCACAGCGCTGTCGACTTCGCTGTTCACCGACGTGGGTGTGATGGTGATCGACACCGAGGGCACCGAGCCGCCGGAAGGGAAAAAGGCGCTGCGGATTTCCGCCGCCGACTGGAACGCCTTCAAGGTCGATTTTGCAAGGTCCTTGCTGGAACGCGCATCCTGCTTCCAGGTCCATTCCTGGCCGGTCATGTCGATCAGCCGTGCGAGGTTCTGCGCGAAGAAGCGGTCCATCAGGCCGCCAGGCGCGAACAGCTTGGTGAAATCCGCCATCGAAATCTCGTCGGTGCCGTCGCGTGTGAAGGGGTAGCGGCCGTTGACTGCCTCCTCGCAGACGCGCGTCACCGTCTGGTCGAGGGTCTGGTTGAGGTTGGCGACGGAGGCCTCGGCGACATTGGCTTCGAGCTCGTCCGCCGCCGCGTTGACCATGCGCGCCAGCGGCTTGGGCAGGCGCGAGACATTGGCGCGTAGCGTCGAGATCTGCAGTTGCAGGTTTGCGTTGACACGTTCGGTCTGCGCGGGGACATCGGCCGCGAGTTTCAGGCTCTGGAAGATGTCGTGGAAGTTCTGCGTCAGCGCATCGAGCGGCCGGCGCCCGGCGGCCCCGCCGACCAGCGCCTGGAACGAGCGGAACTGCGCCTCGACGCTCGCGCCGGCATTCTGCGCAACGGCCGAGCTTGCGCCGGCGCGGCTTTGCGACTTGCCGCCGGCGATCTGCAGGCCGATGCGGGCCAGGCCCTTGGCCATGCTGGCGGGATCCTGCTGCGCCGTGCCGATATCCTTCTCGGCGCCGCTGTCCTTCGTCAATGCGGTTTCGTCGGCGATCGCGGTGAAGAGCTGATCGAGGGGCGAGTCCGGCGCCGCGAGGGCGGAGAGCGCCAGATACTGCGGCTTGTCCTTCAGCATCGCCCTGAGCTTCAGCTGGTCGAGCACCCCGTTCCAGGCGGCGGCGAATTCCTTGCCGTAGCGATCGATGAGTTCGGGACCGAGCTTCGGCAGGTCTTGGTCGATGCCGCCCTGTTCCCCGCCGCCGCCGAGCACCCACTGGTCGTCTACGAGCATCTGCGCGATGCGCGAGAGCTGCGGCAGGAAGAAGCGATTGAACCCGGCGCGCGTGTAAAGACCGGGAACGTGGAGATCGGCGAGCTCATTGCCATCCGTGCGCTCGAACGCCAGTTGCGCTTCCGGACCGGCTTTCGCGGCGATGGAGAAATCCTGCAGCTTTGCCGCGTAGACCGCCGATTTGATTTGCGCCGAGGCGCGGTCGGCGAGGCTCATGCGTCCGAGCGAGCGCTGCGCGGCCTCGATCAGCGGCTGGTTGAGCTCGAAGCTTGGATCGTAGGCGTCGTCGAGCGTAAGCATGGCGCGCAGATGCTTTTCGAGCTGTGCGCGGCCCTCGCGGTTGTTCTCGCCGGGGTAGCGGTTTTCCTCCCAGTCCTGCTTCATCCACGAGACGATCAGCTCGTCATCGACCTTCGGCGCCTTGCCGCCCAGCATCAGGTAGATCTTGAGCGGCTCGTAGAGCGCGACCGGATCGGCCATCCTGGCCTGGATCGTCCGTTCGGCCTGCACCAGCAGCCGCGAGCGGAAGGTCCGCTCCAGCGCCTGCCGATAGGCCGTCTTGGAGGCCGACAGCAGCCTATCGCGCTGGCTGAGCCCGAACGTCTCCTCGATCGGCTTTCCCTGGTCGCTGTTTTCGAAACCGGCCGGCAGGTTGCGCAGCTGGTCGAGCGGACCGATGACGTTTTCGAGGTCGACGTCCGTCACCGTGGTGCTCTTGAGCAGGCTATCGGCGCTGTCGCGATAATGCGCCATAGCTTGGCGTGTGGAAGCGACCAGCTGCTTGTTGGCGAAGAAGCTCAGACCCAGCAGGCCGAGCGCCGCCAGGGCCGCCAGCGCGATCGCGGCCAGGCCGCCGAACCTGGCGAGCTTCGCGCGCCGCTCGGCCGCCCGGTCGAACGACACCCAGCCCGATTCCGGGAAGATCACATTGGCCAGCAGGTCGTGCAGGAAGAAGCTCTTGCCGGCGCCGGAAAGATGCGCCTGCGAGGCGTTGCCGAAACTGCGTCCGATCGCGCCCAGCACCTGGTCGAAGGGCGTGCCTTCCTGGGTGCCCGAAGAGAAATAGAGCCCGCGCAGGCTGACATTGACCTGTGACCGCGAGGTGTCGAACAGGCTGCCGACAAACCGCGCTATCCGATTCTTCAGCGCGCCGAACTGGGCAGGAAAACCGAACAGCGCGATCCGCGCCACCGGGTCGGGCTCTTCCTGCAAACGGTCGGCGAGTTCTTCGGCGAGCCGCTTCGCCAGTTCGTCGAAGGCTGCCGGCGCCTCACCGGCCATGTTTCTGGTACGGTCGGCGGTCTGGAATGTCGCACCCCATACCTTTCGCCTGCGCGCTTCATCGAAATCGCCGAAATAATCCATGAAGCCGGCGATGAGATCGGCCTTGGTGAACAACAGATAGACCGGGAACTGGACCTTCAGCGTCTCGTGCAATTCGCGCAGGCGGCTCCTGATCTCGGTGACATGCGCGTCGAGTTGCCGGTCGTCGAAGCCGATCAGGTCGGCAAGGCTGATGGCGAGGATCACGCCGTTGATCGGTTGCCGGGTGCGGTGCTTCTTGAGCAGTCCCAGGAAGGCGAGCCAGCTCGCCTTGTCGCGCTCGCGGTCCGATTCCTGCGTCGTGTAGCGGCCGGCCGTATCGATCAGCACCGCCTCGTCGGTGAACCACCAGTCGCAGGACCGCGTGCCGCCGACGCCGGCCAGCGGCTGCGCGCTGCCGGAGCCGGAAAGCGGGAATTTCAGCCCGGAATTGACCAGCGCCGTCGTCTTGCCGGCGCCTGGCGGGCCGATGATGATGTACCAGGGAATGTCATAGAGGAAATTGCGCTTGCCGCTCGTCCGCTTCAGCGTCGCGATGGCTTCGCTTATGCGCGCTTCGAGCACCTGTGAATCATCGTTGCGCTCGTCGCTGCGTACGATGGCCGTTTCGAGCGCCTTTTGCGCCTTGCGCCGCTGCCAGAAGCGGACCCCGTAGAACAGCGCAAGCACCGCAACGGTGACGCCGATGATCGTGGCCCTGAGCCACACAGGTCCAAGCGGGCGCGTATCGGCGAAGCGGATCAGCGGCCCGGCATACCAGACCGCCGCCGAGAAACCGGCAAGCGCGGCCAAGCTGAAGATCCGCAGCATCCAGCGCATCAGTCGCCGTTCTCCGCTGCGTTGGTTTGCAAAGTCTCCTGTTTCGGGATCATCACGTCGACGCGGCGGTTCTTGGCACGGCCGTCCGCCGTGCCATTGTCGGCGATCGGTTCGTCCTCGCCCTTGCCGTCGGCACTCAGCCGCGACGGGTCCTTCAATTGCTTGGCCACCAACGCCTGGACAGCCTTGGCGCGAGCGACGGAAAGATCGAAATTCGATTTGAACGGGCTCGACTTCTTCGGTTTCACATTGTCAGTATGGCCGATGATGCTGATCGGTCCGGGTTCAGCGTCGAGCGCCGTGACGATGTCGGCGGCGATCGGCTGGAACTGCGGCCTCAGCTCCGCCTGGCCGGGCGCAAACAAAAGCTGGTTGTTGATCTCGATGACGATGAACTCGCCCTTCTCGCCGACGCTCAGTCCGCCGCCGGCGATCTCCTTGGCAAGTGCGGCGCGGATGCGGTCGATCTGGGTGGTATCTGGGACCGCGGGCGGCGGCGGGCTGGCTCGCGCCGGCTCAGTGGGCGCCGCCGCGCTGGCGCGCTCGATGGTGACGGGCGTCGACGGGTTGAGCGCCAGCAATTCGCCGGCGGTCGCGTCGCCTTCGTCGGTGATCAGCACCCGCAGTCCGAAGAAGGCTGCTGTCACCAGCGTCGCCGCGGCGGCCGCGACCGCCCAGAGCGGCAGCCCCGCCCTTGGCTTCGGCAACGCCGCCGCCATGCCTTGCCAGCGTGGCGATATGTCATCATTGGCGCGCGGCTTGAAGTAGCGCAGCGTGTCGTAGACGTCGCGCCGGACGCGTTCGAGCGTGTTTCGTTCTTTGGCCAGCCCGCGATACTGGCCTTCGAAGCCCAGCGACAGGCACGCATGCATCAGTTCGAGCAGGTCGTAATGCGCTTCCGGCCTGGCGAGAATCTTGTTCAGCGCTTCGTAGAAGCCCGTGCCCGTCGGTTGGGTGTGGAAGAACCGCGCCGCCAGGCTGTGCTGAAGCCAGCTGTCCTTGCTCGGCCAGGGCAGATTGCCGACGAGGTCGTCGGCGGTTTCGCAAAGGGCGAATTTCGCGATCCGCGCGTCTTCCTCGGCTACGCCGGCTTTGGCGATCGCGCGGTCGAAGGTTTCGATCGCGTCGGCGATACGCTCCGCCAAGGGTGCGGCTTGCCGTTCGACCGGCATTAGCCGCAATTGACCGAAGAGCATCAGCAGCGGCGCCGCCGCGGCAAGGATCGGATTTGTCGCGGCATATTGCACGCCCTCGGCGGCGGCGAGCAGGGCATCCTGCGGCAGCCCCGGCGTCGCATTGGCCTCCGCTCCCGGGGTTGGCCCTTGAAACAGCACGGTTCCGGACGACCAACCAGTTGGCATCTGTCGGCCGCCGCCGGGGTCGAACACTGTCGCTTCGCGGGCGGGCGGTGGTGCAGGCCGTGCGCCTTCCGGACCGGACCTCTGGGCAGCCGCAAGCGGCTTTTGCTTCGGCCGCGGAGCGCGGATGACGGTCTTGTCCGCCGGCCTGGAGGGATCGTCCTTCGAGCTCATCGGCGACGACCCGCCTTCGAATTGCAATGAGCAGGTTTTTGCCCGGGGAAACGCGTTCCAGCCTGAGCCTCAGCGGCGGGCCGCATGGAAAGGCTCATCTCGCCGAAACATGACATTGCTGCACACGCCCCAAGCCACGCCGCTTTGCCCGCGGGCAAGCATCCCTGGGCATTCTAGTCGCCCGGATACCCAATTGAAACGGCCCGCCGATTGAAATCGGAGAGCAAGATGCTCGAAGAGGAGGCTTCTTCTATGAGACCCGTCACATACGGTTGGCGGGGTCTGTGCCGTGCGGCTATTTCTGCTTGTCGGCCTTGCTGTAGGCTTCGGCGAAATAGGTGAGGAAGACATCCAGCATGCCATTCTCGTGCTTGTCTTCCATCGTCCGCCATGTCGCGACAAGCGCATCCCAGGCCTGGCTCTTCCTGGACGAGAAGGACGCCGGCGGGATCTTTTTGGCGATCGCCTCCGGCGATAGGTCGTCAAGCAGCCTGGACAGCGCAGCCTGCATGGCGGCGTAGGTCGCGATCTCATGCGTCTTCAGATCGCGGAACGCATCTTCGACGCTGCGCTTGGCATCGAGATAGCCGGCTCTGCGCTTGGCGAACATGATCTCCAATATATCGTCGGTGCCCGGCACGAATTTCAGCGGGTTGTTGTCCTCGGCGCCGATCATCGTGCGGTGCGCGCTCTTGGCGAGCACCTTTGCCGCCGCGCGCGCCTTGAGCAGCAGGGATAGCTGCTCGACCGTGGTCCTCAGCACCGCGCCGATCTCGGCCGCGACATCGTGCGGGTCCCGCGACTGCAGCAATTCAGGCGCAATGCCCGCCGCCCTGGCGATCTCCCGCAGCATCGCGTCCGCTTCGGCCGGCCGATTGGCCGGGGCCGCCGGACTGGGCTGCGGGGCCGAGGATCTGGAGACGGGCGCCGCCCTGGTCGGGCGCTGTTCCGCCGGAGTGAAGAACGGCTCATGGCCGCGATCCGGCGGGCCGCCGGTGGAGGGCGGCAGCTCCCGCTGCGTCGATCCCGTCCCGGTCTGCGGATGTCCGGTCGCGGCCCGTTCGTCTTCGATCGAAACGCCGACGACGTAGCGGCCGATCAGCAGCCGGTCGCCCTGGGCCAGCCGATGCGGCCCGGCCATGCGCTGGCTGGACCCGTTGACGAAAGTGCCGTTGCGCGAGACGTCGTAGAGCCAGAACGAACCCGCCTGGTAGCGGACCTCGCAGTGCCGGCCCGAAATGAACTTGTCCGGGTCCGACAGCGTCCAGTCGCAATTCTCGCGGCCGATCTCGAAACTGCGGTCGCGGGCGGCATAGCTGGCGGCGGTGCCGGCCGGCAGCCTGTCGACATTGCTGATCTGGAGCGAGATGAACATCCGGAAGCGTCGCCCAACTTGGTCAACAAATGCTTATTTTCCGCGCAATTCCAGGCGCAAACGCCAACGCACCTTTCCTGGAATTGCCTTGGCATTCTAGCAGCTTGCGAGCGCGGCGGGAGAGGAGCGTTTCACACCGCATGGGGCAGTTTAGCCACAGCTGTTATTTGGCGGTCGCCAAACATATGCTAGGCTGAAAGCGGTCCGGTGCGGTGGGCGTGAAAAGTTCCCGAACGTGATGCGATTAACATAGCGGGGGCTTCAATCCATCATACTGGCGGCCGCGTCCAGGAGGGGCACGACCATGCCGAACGAACGCGCCACGGTTGTGCAGACGCCGGCTGGCGCCGACCTGACCTTCACCCATCTCATCGGCCGCGATGAGATCAGCCGCTGTTTTGCCTATACGGTCGGCTTCGTCTCGAAGAACCGCGACGTCGATCCGTTGAAGATGCTGGGCGGCGTCGTTTCGGTCGAGGGCGAATCCGATCCGAAGCGCTGGTTCAGCGGCCTGGTATCGGATTTCAAGCTGACCCGCATCGAAGACCGGCTGGCCTTCTACGAGGCGACCGTCAGGCCATGGCTCTGGTTCCTCGGCAACACCACCGATTGCCGTATCTTCCAGCACATGACGGCGGTCGAGATCGTCGAGAAGATATTCTCGAAATACGGCATCGCCAAATTCGAGAAGCGGCTGCAGGGGTCCTATCCCCAGCGCGAATATTGCGTCCAGTACGATGAGAGCGATCTCGATTTCGTGCAGCGGCTGCTCGAGCACGAGGGCATCTTCTATTTCTTCGAGCATGACGAGGGCAAGCACACGCTCATCCTGTGCGATGCGATGAGCAAGCTGAAGCCGGCGCCCGGTTACGAGAAGGTGCTTTACAATTTCGAGGGCCAGGCATCGCGGCGCGATGTCGAATACATCACCGAGTGGATACCTGGCAGCGCGGTGCGGCCGGGCGCCTATGCACACACGGACTACGACTTCGAGAAGCCCGGCGCCGATCTGATGGCGAAATCCGCCCAGCCTTTCGGCCATAAGGAAGCCTCGGGCGAGAACTACCGCCAGCCCGGCGCGCATCTCGATGTCGGGCGGGGCGACAAGATCGCCGGGATCCGCCGCGAGGAACTTCAGGCCGTGCACCAGCACAGCACGGCGGTTGGCACGGTGCGCGGCCTTTTTTCCGGCTGCAAGTTCACGCTGGAAAGCTTTCCGCGCGACGACCAGAACCAGGACTATCTGGTGGTCAGCGCCGAATACCGGTTGTTCGATCCGGGCTATCGCACCCAAAACGAGGCTCATAGCGAGAATTTCAAGGTCGTGCTTGGCGCTGCGCCCACCAAACTGCCTTACCGGCCGGCGCGCATCACGCCGCGGCCGATCATGCGCGGCCCGCAGACCGCGACCGTTGTCGGCCCTTCGGGCGAGGAGATCTTCACCGACAAATATGCGCGGGTGAAAGTGCAGTTCCACTGGGACCGGCTCGGCAAGAAGGACCAGAATTCTTCCTGCTTCGTGCGTGTCTCGCAGACTTGGGCCGGCAGCAACTGGGGTTTCATCCAGATCCCGCGCATCGGCCAGGAGGTCATCGTCGACTTCATCGAGGGCGACCCGGACCTGCCGATCATCACCGGCCGCGTCTACAACGCCTCGCAGATGCCGCCCTACGGGTTGCCGGCCAACGCCACCCAGTCGGGCTGGAAGTCGAATTCCTCGAAAGGCGGCGGCGGCTACAACGAGCTGATGTTCGAGGACAAGGCCGGCTCCGAGTTGGTCAATTTCCAGGCCCAGAAGGACCACCACCTGCTGATCAAGCACGACCGCAACAAGACGGTCCAGCACGATCAGTCCGACCGCATCGACCACGACGCCAAGCACTCCGTCGGCCACAACCTTGACGAGGACGTCGGCAACAACAAGACGGTCAAGATCGGCGTCGACCAGACGACGAATATCGGCTCGAATGATACCGAAACGGTGGGCGCCAACCGCTCGCTGACCGTTATGGCGAATGAGACGATCCATGTGGTCGCCAACTCGACCGAGAATATCGATGCGAACCACTCGCAGACGGTGGGGCTCAACCAGACAATGACGGTGGGCGTTGCACGCGTCGACACCGTGGGGGCTGGCGAGGCGAGGACCGTGGGTGCCTCGCAGACGAACACGATTGGGGCGACACGGTCGGTGAGTGTGGGCATCAGCCAAAGCCACAGCATTGGCGCCGGCGACTCGTGGACCATCGGTGCGGGACAAGACATCAGCATCGGCGCCGGACAGACGGTTGCGATCGCAGCGTCACAGGCAATAGACGTGGGTGCCTCGCGCGCCGCCAACATTAAGTCGAACGACAGCACCGACGTCGGCGGCGGTTACATCCTGAAGGTGGCGAAAGGCAGCCTTACCGACGTGAAGGAGAACACCGGCATCAAGGTCGGCAAGAGCCTGTCAGTGGAAGCAGCCGACGACATTACCCTCAAGTGCGGCAGCTCCAAGATCGTGATGAAGAAGGACGGTACCATCATCATCGATGGCAAGGACATCACGGTGACGGGTTCAGGGAAAATCAACGTCAAGGCGTCGAGCGATGTCATCATCAAAGGCTCGAAGATCAACGAGAATTGAGGGACGTGATGGGCAGAGTCAAGAGCACGATCGATGGCGTTGTGATCGGAGTTTTCATGGGGTTCGGTGAAGAAGGCGTACCCCTCGTGGTCTTTGCCGGCAATCCCGAGGAAATGGCGCAGCCTGCGCGCAGCCTCAGCGAATTGTCTTCCGACATGGTCGGCAAGGCGGTGGCGTTGCTTTTCCAGGAGGGTGATCCGCGCAAGCCGCTGATCGTCGGTCGCATCGTCGAGCCGGCACGCAGGCCCGGCGTCGAGGTTATCAGCGACGGCAAGCGTGTACGCATCCGCGCCAATGATCGGCTCGAACTGCGTTGCGGCAGGGCATCCATCGTGATGGATAGTGATGGGCAGATCGTCATCCGCGGTACATACTTGGTCAGCCACTCCAGCGGGCCGAATTATGTTCGTGGCGGCTCGATCAATCTGAACTGATGTCGCCCGTCGAAAGCTTCCATCGCCCCCGCATCGCTAGCCTTGTGGTCAGGCAGCACGCGGAACTGGTAGCCTTTCTTTGGGTGCAGCGCGAGAGCCTTCTTGCGCAAGAGCCGCCCGCGGCGGTGGCGGCCAAGGATATCGACGATCGTATCGAAGCCAACATGGACGGACTGCGCATCGCAGGCCAGGCCGCGTGGCCGAGCCTGCATCAGCAACTGCAAGATTATCCTGACAGCGGCGAACTGTTTGCCTTTGCCTGGACTGCGATCGAGTTCAACGATCCAGTCAGGGTTTCAGAAGCGGTGGGGCATGCCCGCGAGCTGACACCGAACCCGGACGGGTTCATCGGCGCGCTGCGGTGGCATGCGGCCGACCGAATCGGACCACATGTGAGGGATTGGATCACCGACGCCGACGCCTTCAAGCGCTTTCTCGGCGTTTCTGCATGTCTGGCTCATTCGGTCGATCCAAAGTACCTGCTGCCGCGGCTAGCCCGCGATCCAGATCCCCGCGTTCGTGCGGCGGGCTTGCGTCTGGTGGGCGTTCTAAAACGAACCGATCTTGCCGGCGAGGCGAACGCTGCGCTCAACGATTCCGACGAAAGCGCGCGATTCTGGTCGGCATGGTCGCTGGTTGAACTGGGTCACGCCCGATTAGCGCAGAACGCATTGAGGGCAGCGGTTGAAACGCCAGGGAAGGACAGGCTGATAGCGCTTCGCGCAGCGATCAAGGGCGGGCCTGAAACGGAAGTTCGGGCATGGCTCGGCGGATTGATGCAATCGCCCCAGACCGCCTCAATCGCGGTTCGCAGCATCGGCATGTTGGGCGATCGTGGCCGGCTTGGCTGGCTTGTTGAGAAGATGCGCGAGCCGCCGGTATCGATCGCAGCGGGCGCGTCATTTGCGGAATTGTTTCCGGAAGCTCCCTGGGATGAGCTGTCTTCCGCGGACATGACGGAGGTTGGCCCGCACTTCGTCGACTACTTCAGCGACAGCATCGTACGGGTGCCGCTCGCCGATAAGGTTGCTGAATGGGGCAGAGCGGCCGGCGCCCTACGCGACTGAAACGAGGTTACAACTCTCATTTCCAGTTGGATCAGGCGCCGATGGGATGGCCGAAAAAATACCTCTGCCCCGGGGCAAATCTTCTGACGTCGTCGCTATCCAGGAATGTCTCGAGTATTGCCGTCGCCTGAAGCGAGTTGAGTTTGACCGGACTGTCAAAGAAGGCGGCACAGTTCACGCCGGTGGCGGCCTCGAAAATGAGACGGTGCCGGTGAATGCGGCCTATTTCCGGCGCTGCGCTGCCCACCCGTTCAAGCAACTGCCTTGCGAGCTTGACCACGTCGAAAACCTTGCCGCCGAGGATGGGGGTATTGGGACCCGGAAGCTGGCCTAGCATCAGCGATAACGCGTCCTCCACCTTGAGAAAGTACTTCTCCCGATTGATGATGTGAACGGTATCTCTATCCTCGGATTCGATGGACTCGTCGGCGCCCCTGCTTATGGGTCCGTTGATGTCCTCAAGCAGATACGACAACTCTCTCTCGATCTGATAGCGGGTCTCTTCGTCCGATGCGTCATTGTGCAGGGTCAGCAGTATCCGGATAGCGTCCGGGTCTAGCGTCAGGCCCAAAGCCGTTGTCATGAAGTACTCCGATCCGGAGCCATCCTTCTCGAACGGCTCGAAGACGTTCTTCACAAAGCCAAGGGTGCTGGCCAAGCCAGCCAAATTCGTGACCGCTCGCCAGACGAGATAGGCATCGCTGCCCTTCATGATTGCGGGAATGCGGCGCAACGCGGAAAAGTCACCCAACTCGCAGGCCAGAAATAGGCCTGCTATCTGTTCCCAGATTTCATCGCTTCCAAGCAAACGGGATGGATCATAGGAACGCAAATCGACTCCAGGAACATAAAATCCTATCGAAAGGGTCTTGAGAGTGGATTCTGGAACTTGAATGTATTTAGACATTATAACGCCTTATGGAATGCAGTCGTTTACGTTCTCAAGAACAGACTGCGCGTCCTCGATCTCCTGGCACTCACCCGTATCCATGACATCCTGTGGACACACGTTTGATGGCTCGTTGCATCCGCCAGCCATGTGAGGTGTTAAGTGATTCAAGGAATGGTAGGACTTCTTCCCGGCGACAGCATTCGGCCCTCTTCTAATGGGCGAGCCTTTCCCCGTTTCCCAGGCAAGAATGCAGCCGTCCTTCACTCCGGTCGCTTCGAAGGCCACCTTGGCATTCTGCGCCGGTGTATCGCCCGCCGAGGTTCTCGCGCCCTTTGGAATGTCGAAGTACATCGCACAACCCTGATTGTCATTGTTGTGGACATTGGGACAAGCCGGTTTGCCGGCTTTCCGTAGTCGGCGATGCTTTGCTTTAAGTTGCAACATCCTCTTCAGCTTGGTTTCGTAAAGAGCCTTGTTAGCAATCTGCGCGGGGGTACCAGTCCTCATTTTCTTGATCTTGTTCGTCCAGAACGTCTTTTCCTTAACCACGGGATAGGCCTTGCCGGTGGCAGGATCCTTCTGCCATTCGTGCAGCGGGCCACCGCAGCACGGGCATTTCCCGGCCTTCGCGGCCGCCTTAGCATCCTTTGCATTCAGCGTCTCGAGCGCCGGCGCCGGCGGCGTCGCGCCAACATAGGACGCATGGTTGCTCGTCGTGATGTCAAAATGCCGGCAGACGTTCTTGCCTTCGAACTTCACCGACATGCACCAGGCCTGAAAATAGGTTTTGCCGGTGATCTGGTGGGTCACGACCGAAGATCCGAACGCGCGGGTTGCGGCCTCGTTTCCGAGCATCGGCTCCTTGTAATAGGATTTCTGGGCCAGCGCGGCGGGCTTGCCGCCGATCAGCACAGTCTCGGAGCCTTCCTTCAGATTGTTGGAGAACGACGTGTCGGGGTAGGGAATTGGGATGGGCCCGGCCGGTGGGGATGGCGGCGACAGGCAGACATCCGGAAACCGCGCGATCGACTTGTTCATGCCGTTCGTTCCGGCAATCTCCCATTTTTCCGCAAAGACGTTCTTGGTCATCTCTCTCGACCCTATGCGGTAACGATCGCCGCAGCGCGGCTGCCAAACGTCGAACTGCCGTAGAGCACCGCGGAAGGCCCGGGTGCATAGCCGCGCCGGAAGGCTTGCTCGGCCCATGCGAACTGGATGGAACCCGCAGCCGCTCCGCAGTCGCCGATGCAACTCGCCGCCAGCCAGACCAGTTGTTGCGGCCTGACTGTGCGCATCACGCGCATTTGCGCTAGCACCAGTTCCTCGAAAGCGTAGGATTCGCCGGCGACGTCGGATATGCGGAAGGCAACATCGTGAATCTCCACTCTGGCTTCCGCAAGGGCCGTCCGCAGCGCAGAGGCCAGGCCGTCCGCGCGGAACGGCTCCTCGTTGAGCACTGTCGCGGTCTCGCGCGCCAAGCCGAGACCATGCACCGTCACATGTGATTCGAGCAGCGGACGAGCGCTGACGACGGAGATGCTCACCGCCTCGCCAGGAATGAGGCCGTCCGTGACGATGCTCGTCTTGAGACGGCCCGCCTTGTCGAGCCAGCCGAGGGTGCGCGAATCGATGAGCGTGTCCACGGCCAGGATGATACAGGCGGGAACTTTGCGTTCGGCGAGCAGCTTGCGTGCGTGCCAGATGCCGACGAAGGTGGACACGGCTCCTTCCGTCACATGCACGGAATGCGGTCCGACGAGGGATGCGCCATTGGGCAGCGCCAGCCCGCCCACAATGCCGTTGAGGCGCGCGCCTGGAACCTGCGGTTCACGCGTGCACAAGATGATCGGCATCTCGCCCCAAGGCAGCCGGTCCGCCTGTTTTGGGTCGACCTGATCGGCGGCCAGACGCGTCAGGGCAGCGACGCGATCGCGGCCGCGCATCGTCGCCGGCAGGGCGTCCACTGACGCGCCCCGTATTGGCTCGCCGTCGGCGTCGCGATAGGAAAGTTCAGCGAACGCCGCTATGTTTGCCCGCATCGCCGCCGCCGTGCTCCCCGCCGAATAGCCGACCGGCGAAACGAGGCTAAGGCAGGAAATGACCGTCATTTCAGGCGCCTCATCTCCCTCAGAGCGGCAACTGCGACGCCCAGCCCCGCATAGTGCGGTTTCTCGCCGTCGCGGGGGATGAGGTCGTTGCCGACTTGAACCTCCTCAAGTCTCACGAACTTGCGCGGCAGCTTCGTGCCTACCCGGCCCACCAGCACGATTCTGCTCTCGTGCGGAACGATGATGAGAGTATCAGGCACCATCGTCTTTCGTTCCAAATGGTCGTCGAACACGAAGCGCACCGGCACTGACAGTCTCGGCAGTCTTACCCCAAACCGACCTCTCGCGTTCATGCCGATGCAGCCGAAGATCGTTCCCTCGCCCAATCTGTCGAGCCACTGGTCTTCCGGCGCCGCCTGAAAGTAGCGATCGTCGAAATCCTGCGGCAGGAAGGGCAGCACGTTCTCCATCCAGTGTTTATCGTAGGTGCCGGCATAACGTGCGCGTTCCCTGGCAAAGCGCGGCACGGGACCAAAGCCGATCGGCCTGGGCCGGTCGTTCCAGATGCGCATTCGGGAAGCCGGATGCTCGACACACGGCAGCGGGATTCCATCAATGTCACTCTGGCCGACAAGATAGCCGCTGCCGATCGGGTTGATGGTGTCGCTGCGATGCTTCGCGGGGTCTGGATCCGTTCGATCGGTGCCGCCGAAGGCAAGGTGCCATGCGAGCGGCATCGAAACAAAGGGTGTCGGTCGCGACGCCTGGATGCCCAGCCCGCCCCTGAACCAGCGCCTTTGGCCGGTGACCACCGCGCGCTTGTCCAATCCCGGGCCGACCAGACGCACTTCGACCGATTCGGCCTGCTGCCCCCGCGGTGCCATCGCTATCGCGTCGAGCAGGACCTCGCATTTGGGCTTGACGGGAGCGAAGTCGGTTTCGACGCGGATGGAGGTGAATTCCGGATCGCCGTAATGAGTATCGGCGTACACGAAAGGCGACTGTGCTTTGCTGGGCGTGCAGTTGCCTTGCTCATCGACATCGTATGTCGCGCGAATGACCGCGACGCAGAACTTCGCGCAATGCTTATCCTGATAGGGAAAAGTCTCGGCGAGAAACGGGGTGGTGTTCTGGCTAACGAACATCAGCTGGTCTCCCAACTAGCCGCGAAAATCTGCTCCAGCACCGGCTGCGGCGCCTGCGGATCGACGTCGAAAATATCCGTATGCGCCGTCCATGCCACGAGGCCGTCGATGACATCGCCCTCACCCTCGACGGGCGGAATGGGCAGGGCCGCAAGCGCCGCGTCGAGTTCGTCTGGCGTCAGCTCGCCCCGTTGCGCGGCGAGGGCGGCATTCTCGATGCCGTCAAACCACCTATCCGCATAAGCCAGCTTCAGCGGCGCCTCCGAAAGCCGGGCGACGACGCTGAGCGGGAACCGCCGGCCGACCCGGTCGGCGCTCTGCAGCACGATGCCCGCCGAGGCACCGAAGGAACCCGGGCCGGCCAGAAAACGCAGCGCCGTGTTCTGCGGCCAGGCTTCGAGCCCGAACAGCGGCACGACGTGCTGCGCCAGCCAGCGGTCCCACACGCGCACGAAATCGCCCGGCAGCCGCCGCGTCACGAAATCGCCGGCGGCAGGCATCTTGCCGTGAAAGCCGGGCAGGATCAGATCTGCGGCGGACATGTGAACTTCTTGAACATTTCGAGCGTGTAGGGGTTCTCGACGCTGGCCGCCTTGAGCTCGAAATCGGCCCACATCCCCTTGGTGCCGAGCCGCAGGCTGTAGACGTCGGTGAGCTTGGTCGCGTTGAAGCGGCCGCCGCGCAGCATCCTCAGCCACGCCCAGCTGCCGGTTTCGTTGAGCATCACTTCGGGCGAGCCGTCGACAGGCTGGAAGGCGAGCGAAATCACCCCGGTGCCGTCCTTGCCTGGCCATGTCATCGGCTGCGGCCTCGTCGCGTTGTTGTAATAGACGAGGTTCTGGCCATCGAGGTTGAGCGTCACCCGCGCCACATTGGGCGACAGGTCTTTCGGCTCCAGCGTGAAATTCATCACCGGTCCGGTGCCGCCGGGGAAGAGATCGTCACGGATATGCCTTGCCTGCTCGAACGCGGCGAGCGCTGCTGGATCGAGACCGAAATCGGCGCGCCATTTCCACGGCTCGCTGGCGGTGTCGACATAGTTGATCAGATGGTCGTTGGTGAAGGCATCGATCAGGCCGGTCGGCCCGAACAGGCGCTGGAAGTCGCGCACATTGACGTCGACCGCGCTGTCCGGGCTGAACGGATAGCGGTTGTTGAGCGCGGCTTGGCAGAAGGGCAGGATGTCGGCGCGCCAGATGGCGTTGAGCTCGTTGGTGACGGCCTTCTGCGACAGGCCGCTTGTGTCGCCGGCAATTCCGCCCAGCCAGTCGTTGATCGGCGAGGGCAGGATCTGCGCTTGTCTCGCGACCGCGCCTGTCAGTTCGGCCAGCCCGCCCTGTTTCTTGATGGCGCCCTGCGGATCGGGGTTCGCGGTTACCGTCTGCAGCACATTGGACAGCGCCGTCAGCGCCACGACGGCGGCGTCGAGCGCCGGCGGCTGGCCGTCGACCTGGGCGATCGTGCCCTTGAGTGGCTTGAAATGCTCGGCCACCAGGCTGCCGGTCATGTCGACCTGGTCGGCCGAGCCCGCGCGGGGCAGGAGCTTCGCGCCCGTCTTCACCACCTTACCCAGTTTGCCGAGCTTGCTGAGCAGCTTCGAACCGGTCTTGGCGGCGCCGCCCTTGTCGTCGGCCGCCGCCTCGTCGGAGCGGGTCAGATCGGTCTCTTGCACCACGGCCGTCAACAGGCGTTTCAACGCGGAGTCGGCGCTGGACAGGTCCTTGAGGTTCTCGCTGGCGACGTTGAGGTCGGTCAGCGGCGCCAGCCGCATGTCACGCAGGAAACTATCCCACTGCGCGATATAGTCGTCGTAATAGAGCTTCAGTATGTCTTCCGACAGCGCCGAGACCGACGTCTCCGAATTCTCCGAACAGCCGCCGGCAAACACCGCGCGGTCGAGCGCCGCCTGTCCGGCGACATCTTCGACCCGGTCGAGGATCGCGTCATGGAAGCCGGCATAGGTGTAGGGGCCTGGCACACCGACGCGCAGCGTCTTGTCGGAGCGGCGCACGAACACCTTGGCGCCGTTCGGTCCGGCGAAATTGGCCGGCACCCATTCCTTGACCGCCGTCACTTCCGGGTCGGCCAGAAGCTGCTTGTAGGCGCGCTCCGGCAGCGAGATCGTGCACACCGTCTTCAGCGCCTCGGCGACCAGCTCCTTGTCCGGCGCGATGTAGCTGTCGTCGACGGCCATGCGGCGGATCGCGGCAAGCTGGTGCTCTTCGGCGTCGGCGGTCGGGAAGGGGGCGGCAGGCGCGAATTGCGGCAGGCTGTTTACCCACCAGTTCTGTACGAAATCGGTGTCCATCTGCGACAGGCCGGTCATCATCCGGTAGGTCTTCAGCGCGCCGAGCATGAAATCCGGATCGCGGATTTGCCGCCACATCGTGGCCTCCAGCAGCGCGACCATATGCGGCTCCAGCACGTTGCGCAGGGCATGGTCGTAGGTGTCGGTCTGCGCGCGCACCAGCTCGGCCGAAGCGGTCGGACCGAGAAGGTTATGGATCGCATCCGGCGGCGTGGTTCTTGCCGCCGCCACCGCGTCCATCGCCGCCAGCGCGCCGTCCATGGCCGGCTGCTCGACCGCGGCCGGCATGGCGACGTCGGTCAGCGGCTGCTGCAGCGCCTCGAACTGGCCGGCCTGTTCGGTGATCGCATTGCGGTTGTCGAGATAGGACCAGGTGAACAGTCCGCCGGCGAGCAGCGCCGCAAGCGCGCAGGCGGCCGCCGCGCCGCGCCAGATCCAGGCGCGGCGACGCTGCGCCAGCGGATCGAATGTGCCGAGGCCGGCTTCCTTGAAGATCACCTCGGTCAGAAGGTTCCTGAGGAAGAAGCTGCGCTTCTCGACACGCGCCGCCGGCATGGCGCGGCGGGGCGGCAGCCCGAAGGATGAGGACAGCGCCGCGGTCAGCCGGTCGATCGGCGCGCCTTCCTGCGTCGCCGAGGTCAGATAGAGACCGCGCAGCCAGGCGGCTTCTTCATAGCGGCTCTCGCCGAACATTGCCTCGACCAGCACCTGGATCGGCTCGGAGAGGCTGGCAAGCTGCGCCGGGAAGCGGAAGATTTCGGCGCGCTGGCCGAGCTTGTCCTCGTCCTCGAGCCGTGGCACCAGCCGCCGCTCCAGTTCGGCGGCAAGCCTGGCGAGTTCCGTCTGGATCGTGCCGGCGTTGACGCGGGCGTCGAGCGGGAAAGTGGTTCCCCACACCTGTTCGCGCGCGGTGGTGGACAAGCCGCCGAAGAACGCTTCGAACCCTTTGATCAGGTCGGCCTTGGTCAGCATCAGGTAGACGGGCAGGCGGATCTCCAGACGATCGTTCAGCTCCGCCAGTCGGCGGCGGATCTTTTTGCCATGCGCCTTGATCGCGTCGTCGCCCTCCGAGAGCGCGTCGATCGACAGCGCCACGATCACCCCGTTGAGCGCGCGGCGGCCCCGGTGCTTCTTGAGCAGATCGAGAAAACCCAGCCACTCCGCCGCATCGACATCCGGTTGGCTTTCCTGCTGGACGTAACGGCCCGCTGTGTCGATCAGCACCGCGTTCTCGGAGAAGAACCAGTCGCAATTGCGCGTGCCGCCGACGCCCTGCAGGTCGTCCGTGAGGTCGATCGGGAAATTGAGGCCGGACTGGCGCAATGCCGTGGTCTTGCCGGTGGCCGGCGGACCGACGATCACATACCACGGCATCTCGCGCAGGAATTTTCTGCCGCCGAGCTTACGCCGCTTGAGCTCGGCCATTACCTCGCCGAACTTGGCGCCGACGGCGGCCACGCTTTCCTCGCCGGGCGTGAGCTGCTTTTCGGCGACGGGCGCTGCGATCTCGGCGACGAACATGCGGTTGGCGCGGATCGCGCGGCGCTGCGCGATGATCAGCCAGATCAGCCACAGGATGATCAGCCCGGCGATGATGGCGATGCGCACATTGTCCGATTCGAACGGCGCGTATGGTCCGACCTGCACGATCGGGCCGAACACCCAGATCAGCAGCGAAAGCAGCACGATTCCGATCAGCGTCCAGAGAAAACGCGAGGTGATGACGGCCCAGAGGAAGCGCAGGATGAACATCTCAGAGCCTCTTCTCGATCAGGACCTCGACGCGCCGGTTGAGCGCGCGGCCCTCGCGCGTCGAGTTGTCGGCCACCGGATCGGTTTCGGCGCGGCCCTCGGAAGAGATGCTCTCTTGCGGCACGCCGGCTTGCACCAGAAGCTCGGCTATGGTTTCGGCGCGCGCTTCCGACAGACGCTGGTTGCTGGCCAGCGGGTTGGACTTTTGCAGGCGCACATTGTCAGTATGGCCGACGACGGTGATTTTTCCGATCAGCTCCTTGTTGTCCAGGATCACCTTGGCGATCGCTGCGATCAGCGGTTCATAGCCTTCCGTCAGCGTCGGCCGGGAGGACTGGAACAGCTCAGGATTTGAGGACTGGATGACCAGCTTGGCCAGCGAGACGCTCTCGGTGCCGCTGAGCGCTCCTTTGAGGTTGTCCGGCGCTTCGGCCTTGAACTCCGGCAGCAAAGCGAAATCGACCGGTTGCGGCTCGGGCGCGGGCGCATCCTGCTTAGGCGCGGCGCGGGTGACTTCGCCGCGCGAGGCCGGCGGCAGCGTGCGCACCAGCGCGGAGAGCTCGACTGCCTGGCTGCTCAGGCTCATCGACAGGCCGATATAGGCGGCTGCGGCAACGACGATCGCGGCAAGCGTCATCACCCAGATCGGCACGATGAAGCGCTGCGGCTCGTCGGAGGCGATGACGCCTTTCCAGTTCGGCGACAGCGGCGCGTCCTCGGCGTCCGCATTGCGCAGGAAGCGCGCCGCCGCCACGCGCACCGCATTGAGCGACCGGTCGCCGGCGCGGCCGGGCACGCGGTATTTGCCGCGGAAGCCGAGCGCAAGGCAGTAATATTGCAGCTCCAGCATCTCGCGGTCGCGATTGGGATGCCGCTCCAACTCGTCGAGGCGTGTGAAGAACTGGGTGCCGGCATCGACATCGCCGCGCAGCATGACGACCAGCGGCTGGCGCGGCCAGGCGCTGGCGCCGCCCCATGGCGTGTTGAGCGCGAGATCGTCGAGCAGCGCTGCCACCGCCCATGCGGCCTGGTCTGCGCGCTCCAGCGATGAGCCCGCTGCCACCGCCGCGTCGCGCGCCCGCACCAGTTCCTCGAGCAGGCGCGTGCGCATCACTTCCGGGTTCTCCGGCGCCAGCGCGCTTTCGAGCTCGGGCGCGAATTCGAGCAGCGGCGCGAAGTTATTGATCAGCGTGTTTGGATGGGCACGCGCCCGTTTGACCGGTGCGCCAGGCGCCAGCGGCGCCATCGGCCGGGGCGCGGCACCGGTCAGGCGGATGCGTGTTCGCTCGCGATCCTCCGACAGTCCGAAAGGATCATCCCGGCTCATGGCCTCACCTGTTCACCGAATAGCAGTCGACCTGGGGCTCGCTCGGCAGCACACCGGAAACGCCGATGACGAAGCCGGGGGCGTCGAGCAGCGAGGCCCAATGCTCGCTCTTCTGGTCCAACTCCAGGCACAGCCTGTCGCCGTCATACGGGATCTCGCGCGGTTGCGAATGCAGCGGCTTCAGCGGAATGCCCGGCAGGCGCGACTTCCAAAGGCCTTCGAACTGGTCGGCGGAGCCGACCGTCGCCTGGTTGACGAAGATCTTGCGCAGCGCGTCTTCCGAAAGCTCGGAGCCGACGCGGATGACGATGCGGCTGGCGACCAGCAGTTTCGGATTGTCGATCCGCACCTTCCACACATTGGTCGCGTGCCGCATGACCGGCAGCGCGCGCGATTTCGGCTCGATGTAGCGCAGGCTGAGAATGAGCGAACGCAAGGCGTCCGCCAGCGCCATATAGGCGGGGCCGGGCGCCATGTGGTCGTAGGCCGGCAATTCGCCGAGCCGCCGCGAGCTCGAGCCGTAGGTCGCCATTTCGCCGGCGAGGCCGGCGAGCTCGAGATAGAGCTCGGCCGGATGGAAGACATCCTGCGCCAGCATATGCGCAAGGCGCGGCCGCGCGGCATTGGCGAGATGCAGCATCAAAAGGTCCTCGACGCTGCGGCCGGCCCCGCCCATCACCATCTTGCCATGCGCCTCGGCGATCTGGTCGAGGCCGGTGACGACCTCCTGCAGCAATTGCCGGTACCAGTGGACGGCGCCGGTGATCAGCGTCGGCGGCAAAAAGGCCTGGTCGAGCGAGACGCCGCCATCGGCGCGCACACCTTTGATGTCGGCGACGGGAAGCGCCGTGTAGCCGCCGACCGATTTGCCGGGCGCCAGCAGCACCGCTTGCGGCCGCGCGATCTCGATCTCTTCCGGATCGGCGCCGCCCTGCACGGCATCGCGCACCGCAACGATCTTGCCGTGGTAGCGCGCGCCCGTCGATGCGGCATGCGCCGGATCGAAGCCGACACCGCCGGGCGGCTCCAGCGGCAACGCGACCAGCACCGGCCCGGCGCCGGTGTCGGCCGTGACCGGCAGCGGCTTCGGCGCGTCCATCAGTTCCGGGATGGAGAAGGGCGTGCCGTCCGGGAAGATGCCCCGGGCGGACACGATCGACACCTGGCCGGCATCGAGCAGCGACTGGTCGAGCGTCAGTTGCTGGAAGCCGAACGTATGGAGCTGGCCGGCCTGCAAGGCGCCGCGCACCATCCCTTCGAAGAACCGGTCCTGCTGCTGGAAGTGCTGGGTCCTCAAGAAGAGTCCCTCGGACCACAGCACCCTGTTTGCGTCGCTCATGCCACTGCTCTCTGCACTGCCGTGCTTGTCTCGTCGTCAGGCGGAAATGCCGCCCTTGCCGAGGCTGACGTTGACGGTGAATTTCGACCCCGGCGATACCGACTTGGTCGTGCGCCAGTTGCGTCCGCCGGGTTCGCGGATCAGCGCGACGAAGCCGAGCGCCGTCGCGTTCGGTTCGACCGTGATGGTCTTGGCCGCCGTCTTGCCCGGAGCGACCGAGATCGCGTCCGAACCGATGAGGTCGGCGCCCAGCGCCGAGCCGGCATCGCCCTGCAGCGCGAAATAATCGGCCGAGTTGAACTTGCCGGTGCTGGTAAGCCGCATCACCAGCACGGTCACCGGCCTGTCGCCGCCGCCCGGTCCCGGATTCATGCCGGCGCCACCGGTCACGTTGACCGTGATGACCGATGGTTTCGGCGGGCCGCTCTGGCAAGCCGCAAGCAGCCCCGTTGCGCCGATGGCAACGATGAATTCCCGTCTGTCGATCATGTCCCTACTCCTCTTCATATGCGTCCCTGAAGTCTGCGCCGATCTCGCCCAGGAAGCTTGATTCCGCGCTCTGGGCGATGTCGCGATGGCGTTTCTGGTAGAGCTCCCACAGCTTGGCATTGCGCCCGCCGGCGAGCAGGTTGCCGATCGCCGAATTGGACTTGAGCTCTTCCTCGATCGCGGCCGGATCGAAGCGGTCGATCATGCGCCGCAGCGCCGCCTGCACGCCGCGCCAGGCGCGCACGTGGTGCTGCGCGAGGTCCTTCACGGCGTCGCTGATCGCCGCCTCGCCGGAGAGGAAGCCGGGACTGCGTTCCGCGATGATGGTGACGATGACATCCTCGACCGTTGGCAGGAATTTGAGCGGGTTGACCTCGGAGGCGCCGACCATGGTCTGGGCGACGCGCGCGCTGCCCTTCTCCTCGGCGCGCTTGCGCAAGAGCTGCATCAGGCCGTCGAGCATCAGCCTGTATTCGCGCCCGAATTTTTCCATTTCGGCGACCGGGTCGCGTCCGGGGAAATCGGCCTCCTCGACGCCCATGCCGCGCAGGAACGCGGCACGCAATGCCATATCGCCGGGCGTCGATGACGTCGGGCGCGACGGCTTAGGAACACGGCGCGGCGGCGCGGACGCTTCGGCCTGCACCGGTATCTCCCATGGACGGACGGCCTTCGCCTTCTCTGCGGCCTTTTCGACGCGATCGGCTGGGACGGCGCTGTTGCCGGAAGCGCGCGCCGCGGCCGGCCCGAAGCTGAAATCGTCGAAGCCGGACGGTTTCGCCACGGGTTCGGGCATATCGCTGCGCAACGGCATGTCGCCGAAGCCGAACGGATCCGACCGGCCGACGGCGGGCTCGTCGTTCGAGGCCGGCGTCGCCACCGGATCAAGGCTGAACGGGTCGTCGAAAGCGGGCGAGCTGCGCTGGTTGGAAGTGCGATCGTAGGCTCCGGGCACAGGCTGCTCGAACGGATCGGGCAGTCCTGCCGGGCGCGGCCGCTGCGGCTCCTCCTCGACCTTGGCCGAGAAGAAGTCGTCGCCGCCGATGCTGGCTGGCGTCCGCGATTGTGGCGACCATGCCGGCGCAGCATTGGCGATCGGCGCCTGACCGATCGACGTGTGGCCGGCCGCGGGATGCACCTCGACATGAAGCACATAGTCGCCCATGCGCAGCCGCATGCCGCTTTGCAGGCGCGTCGACCTGCCGGTGCCGAGCGGGCTATCGGAATCGTCGATGAACAATCCGCTGCTCGACGTATCGGTGACGTAATAGCCGTCGCGGCCGCCGCTGATCTTGCAGTGCGCGCGTGAGACGAACATGTCCGGATCGTCGATCTGCCAGCCGGCATCGGCGCTGCGGCCGATCACCAGCTCGCCCTCGTCCAGCCGGGTCTGCCTGACCACCTGTGAGCGCGGGCCTTGTTCCAGGGTCAGCAGCAGGCTCATCAGGCTGCCTCCGCCATGTCCGGCCGCCAACCGACGATGGTGCGCAGCCTGAGATCGTCGGCATCGCCCTTTTCGGCAGGGCGCGAAAGCCAGGACGTCCGGCCAAGCTGGATGATTCCCATCTTCGGCGCGGGCACCGCGTCGCGCGCGAGCACGATCCTGAGATCGACGTCCAGCGCCTCGCCGATCATGTCGCGCACTGCCTTCTTGAACAGGCCAAGGCGCCGTTCTCCGGGTAGAAACGATTTGAAGTCGTCGAGGCTCAGCGGGCCGACGCGCAATTCGATCCGGCTCTGCCGACTGAAGACGCGCGGTCCGATCGTTGCGCCGCTGCCGAGAGCCGCATAGGCCTTGCCGATGCGGCTCTGCAGCGCCGCGGGAATCGTGATCCAGGCGGCGACGAATTCCTTGATCTCAACCGGCACCTTGAAGGCCGTGGCGAGAAACAGCGTCAGCCGCTCCGCGCCGTCGACCTGGTTGGCCAGCGATCCGGCCTGGCGCAGCCGCACCGTATCGAGTTCGGGATCCTGCGTGCCGGGAAGGCCGATGCCGGCCATCGCTTCGAGCATGGCGCGCACGCGCCCGCCGACCGAACGTTCGACCTGCACCGCCGGATGTGCATCCGCCCATGCTCGGTAATAGAGTGCGATCATGCGATGCTGCAGGATGTTGACGAAGTCGACGAATGTCGTGTCGCTGGTCTGCTCGGCGTCGGCGCCGGTGAACCAGCGCTGCGACAGCCGGTCGAGCACCCAGCGCGTCAGGTGCAGCGGCATCGGTCCCTCCGGCCCGAGCAGGCCGAGATTGGCGACGGTAACCCGCGCCGGAGCCTTTTCGCCAGCATCCTGGAATTTGATCACGTCCCTGGCCGAGAAGCTCAGCCGCACATGCTGACCGAGCCGTGCCGGCTCGCGGTCGGCGGTTCCGGAATGACCGAACAGTCCGCGCCGCTGCTCCAAGCGGCGCAGCAGTTCGAAGAAGTCGAAGCTCTCCGACAGCGCCTCTGCTTCATTCGGGGCCGGTTGCACTAGATCAGGTAGCGATTGCCGGGCGTCATCGGCCATGGCACATCCTCCTGCTTCTGCAGCAACCGCGTACGCGTCCGCACGAAACCATTTATCCCGGCATGGCGGGCGAACAGCCGCGCCAGCAGGGCCGAAAGCAGCAGTGTGCTCTGGCCCGCCAGAACCGACTGGTCGACATGCAGCGTCACCTCGGTGCCGCGGCCGAAACACATCGGCCCGTCGATCTTGAGCCGCTCGATCACCGGCCGCGAATCGATGCGGGTGATCGAATGCACGTTGCGGGCAAGGCTCGGGTCACCGCGATCGGCGTAGAGGTCGAGCAAGGCGTGCAGCGGATCGACGCCGCGGCCTTCCTTCGCGAGACTGAGGAAATTGAGCGAGAGCTGCGCCACCAGCCGCCAGGCGAGATTGTCGGCGCGGGATTCGCCTTCGGCTCCGGCCGGCAGCGCTGCCGGGATCGCCGGCTGCGGCGGCCGCAGCGCACCGAGCAACCGCACCATTTCCACCGGATCGGCGGTCTCAAGCGTCAGCGTCGGCGTGTCGTCCAGGATCGGCAGGTCGCGGTTGGTGCAGAGCGCCATCACGTCGAGCCGCTTGAGTGGCCGGTTGGGTTGGCTGCCGGCCGGCCGCGAGATGGCGAGGAAGACGTCGTCGCCGGTGTAGGAGGTGCGGGTCAGGCCTTCGCGCCGCTCATCCTCCGTGGCCCGCCGCGGGCGCCGCTCGGCCGAATAGACCCAGCCGCTGCCGCGGTTCTGCCCCAGGCTGAACAGTTCGGGGATGGTCGCCTCGCTGCCTTCGGCATCGGCGTCTTCCACCCGGGTGACCCGGAAGACCTCGAAGTCGCGCGCCCGCGTGCGGTCGGCGTGCAGCACCTGGCGCGTGCGGCGCGGGTCGATCTCGATGACATTGCACTCGCGTTCGAAGAGATTGATGATCGGCGTCGCGAACAGTTCGAAATCGGCCACCGTCGCATCGGCGAGTTCCGGCACCGGACGCCGGAACAGGAAGATGATCTCCATCCCTGCATCGCACTTGCGCACCACCGGCTGCAGGCCGGCAACGCGCACATAGTGGAAGCGCTCCGGGATCATGAAATATTCGCGCAGCAGCCGATATCCCTCGAAGGTCGGCCGCGTGCGCGGCATCAGCGCTTCATCGTCGCGGATGCCGATCATTTCGGGTTCGGGCAGCGCGGTGAGCGGATTGGTCTTGCCTTCCGCTCGCGCGCCGACGGCCGAACAGGCGCCGAAGATCGCGTCGAAGATGAGCGGCGCCTTGGCACGTCCGGCGAAATAGAGGTCGAGACGGTCGAGCGACAATTCGCTGAGCTTGCCTTTTCCGGTTCGCGCGAACGCGATGCGGAACGCCGCTTCGCCGCGCACGCCGCCGACCGGCGCGATGCCGGCGGCGGCCAGCGCGCTGCGATCCTGGAAATAGCTGACTGAGGTGATCGCGATTGGCCACAGCGTGACCTCTTGCGCGGTGGTGAAAGTCGAGCGCGTCGAAAGCCCCGGATGCAGGCCCGAGACCAGCCGCGTGCCGCGCGCGACGGTGTGGCCGGCGATCATCGACTGCACCTGCTGTCCGGGTTTCAGCACGGCCATCGCCGTCGCCGGCGCCGGCGTAACCAGGTCGGGATAGAGCACGTCGAGCACGGCGCGCGAGAAGCGCGAGCGCTCGGCGTCGACTTTGAGCCGCGTGCGCGCAGCAAGGAAGGCCACACCGTCGAGCAGCCGTTCGACGTAGGGATCGGGGCAGGGGACGGTGTCGAGGGAAAGGTTGCGGGCCACCGCCGGATGCATGTCGGCGAATTCCGCGGCCAGCGCGCGGATATGGGTCAGTTCCTCTTCGTAATACTCCACGAAGACCCGATCCATCTCAGGTCTCCCGGAATTCGGTTCGCGCCAGACCGTTGTCGAGATTGATCGTGGTGCGCAGCCGCATGCGTTCCGGTGTCGGCGTCATGATCAGCACGGCGTCGATCTCGATCTTGAGGCCGACGGTCTTGTCGCCGAGCGTGACATTCACGGTCGTGGCGCTTTCCTTGAGACGCGGCTCGAAGGTGGCGAGCACCGCGCGGATCTCGCGCGCCAGGGTATCGCGGTCGAAATCCCGCGACGAGCGGCCCGAAAAGGACGGCACGCCGTAATTCACGACGCTGCGTCGCACTTCCGGAAAGTCGGCAAGCGGCGGCAACTCATCCAAAGGCTGTTCATGCTCGGCGTCGGAAAGCATCGGGACCGACTCGAAACGCTCGGTGTTGAACAGGGCCTCTATGTCGCGCCGGACCGCTTCCCTGAGCACGCGTGCCGACACCACCACGCCGCGGTTTTCGATCTCGGCGCGATGCTCGGTTTGGAACACCAGCCTGTGCAGTCGCCGTTTCTGCTCGGACGTCAACTCGGGATCGGCATCGATGGCGCGCGCGCTGCCGGCAAGAAGAGCCCCGACGCGCTCGGCGCCGAGTTCTTCGTCCAACAGACGGCGCAGCCCATCGATCTCCGACGTCAGCCCGGGCAGATCGTTGACGAGGCGGTCCCAGAGGGAGGGCTGGACCGCCTCGCGCTTTGCCCGAGAGCTGCCGGCGAGCTGCGCCTTCGCGCCCGGCCGCTTGGCCTCACTTGCCGACATAGACGTCCATTTCGATCTCGTCGTCCTTGTCGTAGACGAACTTGATTTTCTTGTAGGCGAAGCTGACCTCTTCCTCGATCAGGTCTGGCTCGTCGTGCGCCTGCCGCATGTCGTATTCCATGATCGAGGCGTCGGTGAGCGTCACCACCAGATAGTCGCTGGTCTCGCCGTCGATGGTGCGGCGTGCCGAGAACACCACCTCGTCCAGCGCCTTGTTCTCGAACAGTGCCTTCTTCAGATAGGGCGACGACTTGTCGTAGTGCTTGAAGAATTTGATCATACCCATCGACACGCGGCCGCGTCGCGAGAGCGAATTCGGGTCGTAGGGCGCGATCATCTTATAGTCGACGCCATGGATCTCGATTTCGTCTTCATGGCCGTCGCGCTTGCTCGGGCCTTTGATGTCCGGGACTTTCAGGAAGCCGTCGATCTTCGTCGAAGGCGCATCGGTTCTCTCTGGCATTGTCTTTCTCCACCGCTACGAAACAAGATGACTTTACTTACGATTTCAGCCCTTCACCGACGGCAGTTCCGACACCAGCCGGAGCGAGGCGTTGATGCCTTCCAGCTGGTAGTGCGGACGCAAGTAGAAACGGGCATTGTAGTAACCGGGCCGGCCCTCGACGCTGTCGACCTGGACCTCGGCCGCGGCGAGCGGGCGCTTGGCGCGCGCCTTGTCGTCGGCGAAGGCAGGGTTGGCCAGCACGTACCGGTTGATCCATTCGGTCAACCAGATCTGCATGTCGGTGCGTTCCTTGAACGAGCCGATCTTGTCGCGCGCGATCGCCTTGAGGTAATGCGCGAAGCGCGACACCGGGAACAGGTAGGGCAGGTTGGCGCTCAGCCGTTCGTTCGCCTGCGCGTCCGGATCCACCAGGCGCCCGGCCCGCGTCTCGTCGTCCTGCAGCGAATGCGCGCCGATGAAGGCCGCGAGATCGGTGTTCTTGCGATGCAGGATCGGCATCAGGCCGAGCTTGGCCAGTTCCGCCTCGCGCCGGTCGTCGATGGCCACCTCGGTCGGGCACTTCATCGCGATCGAGCCGTCGTCGGTCGGGAAGGCGTGCACCGGCAGGTTGAGCACCGTGCCGCCATTCTCGACGCCGCGGATCTGGGTGCCCCAGCCATAGAGCTTGTGGCTGCGGTTGATATTGACGCCCATCGGGAAGGCGGCATTCATCCAGACATATTTGTTGTGGTCGCCACCCACTTCTTCTTCGAAGGTGAAGCCCTTCACCGGAACGGTTTCCGAGCCGTAGGGCAAACGCGCCAAAACCCGCGGCATGGTGAGCCCGATATAGCGTGCGTCCTCGCTCTCGCGCAGCGACTGCCATGAGGCATAGGCCGGGTTGTTCACGATCATCTGCAGGTCCTGCGGGTTCGGCAGTTCCTGCCAGCTGTCCATGCGGAACAGCCGCGGCGAGGCGGCCGCGATGAACGGCGTGTGCGCCGAGGCGCAGACGCCGGAAATGTTGCGCAGCAGGCCGACGTCGCGCGGGTGGTTTGAGAACTCGTAGGCGCCGATGATGCAGCCGATCGGCTCGCCGCCGAGCATCGAATACTCGTCCGTGTAGACCTTCTTGAAGATCGGGCTCTGGTCCCACATCTGGCCTTCATAGTCTTCCAGCATGTCGGCCAGCTGCTCCTTGGAGATGTTCATCACCCGGATCTTCAGCTTGGTATCCGTCTCGGTGTTGTTGATCAGGTACCAGAGGCCGCGCCAGGTGCCTTCCATCTCGCGCACTTCCGGCGCATGCAGGATCTCGTTGACCTGCGTCGTCAGCATCTTGTCGATGCCGGCGATCAGAGACTTGATCGACTTGATCGCATTGGAAGAGATGGTCGTGGTCTCGGAGCGCGATTGCGCGGCCAAAGCCAGGTTGCGCACCAGCTGCTGCAGCTTCTCGCTATCGTCTTTCTTGACCTTGAAATCCTTTTCAAGGAGTCCGCTGAATTCGCCGAGATCGATGGCTTCCGCCTCGGCGGTGGCGGCTGCGGTCTTTTGCTGTTCGGCCATGACTTACTCCTCGCCCTTGCCGTCATCCATCGCCTGGCTGGCGATCTTGCTCAGCAGCGGCTCGTTGTTCAGAAGCTGTGCGATGCGCTTTTCGGCGTCGACGCGGCCGTCCATGAAGCCCAGCAGCTCCTCGAGCTGACGGCGCATCTTCAGGATTTCGGCCAGTTGCGGGACCTGCTCGGCGATCTTGTCCGGCGCGAAGTCACCCATCTTCGAGAAGGTGAGATCGACCATGAGCTCTTCCTCGCGCTCCTGGCCCTCGGCCTGCGGCAGCGTGTTCTTCACCCGCGCCTTCACGCGTGGCCCCATCGCTTCCATGAACTTGGGGAAGCGGTTGGCGTCGGTTTCGACGAAGTTGCGGTCGAGGACCGACTTCGACGCTTCCTTGGTCTGCGACGCGCCGGCAAGATCGGCCATCACGGCCATGACGAATGGCAGTTCGATCGTCGTCGGGCTGCCGTAGGTTTCGACGTCGTAGGCGATCTGCACGCGCGGCGCGCGGTTTCTTTCGATGACCTTCGCTTTGCTCTCTGCTGGCATGCTTTTCTACCTTTCATCCTTCTGGGCCGGCTTTTTGGGATCGGGGACACCGGCAAGCAGCCGGAATTCCTTCAGCCCCGACGGGGCGAGATCTTCCATCAGTTCCACGAAATCCATGTGCACCATCCGGCGCACGCGGCGCGCCAGATGCGGGATGGGGCTGGACGGCTCGGTGCGGTCGTAGAAGGCGACGACGAGGTCGAGGCATTTGACGACTTCGTCGCGCGAGTTGATCCGGTCCGGCAGACCGGTGCTCGCTTCCACGGCACTTGCCACACTTGCCATCGTCTCGGCTCCATGACCGTTGCGGGCGGGCATTGCTGGTTCCGCCGCTGCCTGCGGAACGGGGTTCGCGGCGCCGTTCGCCGTGGCGCCGGCGCCGGAATTCCGCTCCAGCGTCGTCAACAAACGCTGCAGGAACTTCTTCAATTCCGGAACGGCGGCGCCATGGCCTTCGATGCGGGCGTTGAGCGCGGCATCCACCGCGTCGAGGGCGGCGATCGCCGCCCGCGCGTCGGCGAGCAGCGCCGTCATCGCCTCGCCGGCCTGATCGATTTGCGCCGCGCATCCGGCGCGCACCCGGTTCAGCAACTGGTTGTGCGCGCTTACCAATGCCGCCTTTTCGGCGGCGTTCAGCCCCGAGGCCGCTTCCTGCAGGATGACGCGCTCGTCGAGCGCGCCCTGTTCCAGGTCGCGCCCGCTGATCGGCCCGACCTGGCGCGGCGAAAAGAAAACGGTCCCGCGCAGGCTAGCCAGCAGGCCTTGCTGGGCGTTCTGGAGATCAAGGAGCGCGTTGATGCGGCGCAAGGCGGCGTCGCGCGGCGGCGCGTTCGCCCGCAATGCCGGATGCATCGTGTCCCAATGCTGGTCGAAGGTCCTGGCGATGAGCGTTAGGCCCTGGGCGAGGCCTGCCAGCCCTTCCTCGTTGGCCAAGGCCCGCGCGACGATGACCAGCAGGCGCAGGTCCCGGCCGCGGGGGCGCAACTCTTCGGCCTTTTCGAGCACCGCCGCCCAGTCGACCGGACTGGATTGCGATGTGGGCTTGCCGTTGCCGTCGTAAACAACCTTGAGCTGAGGCTCGGTCAGGCGCTCCAGCTCATGAAAGGCCGGGTCGCTGCGCAAGTCCTCTCCCGACGGATTCTCACCGTTCAGAGGATTCAGCCAGAGTGCGAGATCAATCACACCAACCCCCAGCCAGCGGCCCTGAGACCCCTATGTGACGTAACGTTATCACCGGCCTCATGCGACGACAATTGAGCATCTGCGCAAAAACTCACGGAAGCTAAACGCGACCGTTCTCTTCGGCGAAACCCATTGCGCGATTGCCAGGTCCGGTATGTGAAATGGCTCGCATAGCCCGGACAGCAATCGTGTTTGTTGGCACGAGTTTGCAAGGCTTGTGTAACCGGGCGGTGCCGCCCGGCTGGACCGAACGCCTTATCCGCCGCACGGCTTTGTCAAGCAGCCGCTTATATGGCAGGGTACGGTCGGCAGAGTGCGGGAGCAGGTTCGATGGAACAGCGCCGGTCATCGCAGAGCTTCAAGCGTAAGGAACTGGTCGCCAAGCTCAACGCCACCGGGGTGCGCGCCTTCAAAGCCGCGGCCGACACGGCCAAGCTGCGCGGCAATCCCTATGTCGAGCTCGCCCATTTCATCCAGCAGCTGGTGCTGTCCGAGCGCTCGGATGTCCAGATGATCGTCGCCGACGCCGGACTGGATGTCAGCCGGCTGACGGCCGACATGACCCGCGCCATCGACAAGCTGCCCTATGGGGCCACCTCGGTGGAGGAATTCTCCGACCATATCTTCCATGCCATCCAGGAGGGTTGGAACCTGGCAACGCTGGAATTCGGCGTGGAGGAGGTGCGCAGCGCTCATATCCTGCTTGCCTGCCTGAAGACGCCGGCGCTGGAAGGCCTGGTCTCCAAGATCAGCGCCGAGTTCGACAAGATCGACGCCGACGGTGTCATTTCCCGCTTCGCCGACGTCACCGAGGGCTCGCTCGAAGCCGGCTCACCGCCCGCCGAGCCCGCCGCCGAGACGCCGATGAAGCGCGGTCCGGGCGGGGATTCGGCGCTGGCGAAATACGCCACCGACCTCACCCAGCGCGCCCGCGACGGCAAGATCGATCCGGTCGTCGGCCGCGATCCGGAAATAAGGCAGATAGTCGACATCCTGATGCGCCGCCGGCAAAACAATCCGATCCTGACCGGCGAGGCGGGCGTCGGCAAGACGGCGGTCGTCGAGGGTTTTGCGCTGCGCATCGCCCAGGGCGACGTGCCGCCGACGCTGCAGAATGTCAGCCTGCGCATGCTCGATGTCGGGCTGATGCAGGCGGGCGCCAGCGTCAAGGGCGAGTTCGAGAAGCGGCTCAAGGCGGTCATCGACGCGGTCCAGGCCTCAGAGGTGCCGATCATCCTGTTCATCGACGAGGCGCATACGCTGATCGGCGCCGGCGGTGCGGCCGGGACCGGCGATGCCGCCAATCTCTTGAAACCGGCGTTGGCGCGCGGCGAGCTTCGCACCATCGCGGCCACGACCTGGGCCGAGTACAAACAGCATATTGAGAAGGATCCGGCGCTCACCCGTCGCTTCCAGGTGGTCAAGATCGACGAGCCCTCGGAAGCGGTGGCCGTGCTGATGCTGCGCGGCGTCGCGGGGGTCCTGGAGCAGCACCACAAGGTACAGATCCTGGACGAGGCGATCGAGGCGGCGGTCTCGCTCTCGCATCGCTATATCCCGGCCAGGCAACTGCCGGACAAGGCGGTCAGCCTGCTCGACACCGCCTGCGCGCGCGTCGCGGTCTCGCAGCATGCCACGCCGGCCGAAGTCGAGGACATCCTGCGCCGTCGTCAGGCGCTGGAGGTCGAGAGCGGCATCATCGGCCGCGAGGCGGCGATCGGCATCGACGTCGCCGACCGGCAGGCCCGCGTCGATGCCGGGCTGGCGGAAACCGAGACGAGCTTGGCCGCCGCCCAGGCGCGCTGGGACCGGGAAAAGGCTTTGGTGACCGAGATACTCGACCTGCGAGCGAAATTGCGCGGCGAAGGCGTGCCGCTCGACGAGGCGGCGGGCAAAGAGGCCGCTGCGGAGACGGCGAGTGCGGCGGGTTTGGAAAAGACGCCCGAGCAAAAGGCTCCCGAAACCAAGATTGGCGAGAGCAAGGCTGACGAGACGAAGAAGGCCTCGAAAGCCAATGGGGTCAAGCCTGCGAACGCCGAAGCAGTGTTCGCCGAGCCGGCAGACGAAGCGGCCGCCAATCTCGCGCGGTTGCGCGAGCTGATGGCCGAACTTGCCGCGGCGCAAGGCGAGACGCCGCTCATCCTGCCGTCGGTCGACCGCAATGCGGTCGCCGCCGTGGTGCAGGACTGGACCGGCATCCCGACCGGGCGCATGCTCTCCAGCCAGACCGAAAAGGCGCTCAAGCTCGCCGCGACCCTGTCCGAGCGCGTCGTCGGCCAGGATCACGCCATGGAGATGATCGCCAGGCGCGTGCAGACCAGCCGCGCCGGCCTCGGCGCGCCGGAAAAACCGGTCGGCGTGTTCCTGCTTTGCGGCCCCTCCGGCGTCGGCAAGACCGAGACCGCGCTGGCGCTCGCCGAGACGCTTTACGGCGGCGAGCAGAACCTGATCTCGATCAACATGTCGGAATTCCAGGAAGCGCACACCGTCTCGACGCTCAAGGGCGCGCCGCCCGGCTATGTCGGCTACGGCAAGGGCGGCATCCTGACCGAGGCGGTACGCAGGAAACCCTATTCGGTGATCCTGCTCGACGAGGTCGAGAAGGCGCATCCGGACGTGCACGAGATTTTTTTCCAGGTCTTCGACAAGGGCATGATGGACGACAGCGAAGGCCGTCGCATCGACTTCAAGAACACGCTGATCCTGCTCACCTCGAATGTCGGTTCCGACGTCATCATGGATCGTACCAAGAACGGCACGGTGCGGACCGGCATCGACGATCTCGACACCGCGCTACGCGCCCCGCTGCTGAAGGTCTTCCCGGCCGCCTTCCTCGGCCGCGTCGTCACGATACCCTACTACCCGTTGTCGGATTCCATGATCGAGGCGATCGCCCGTCACCAGTTCGGCAAGATCGCCAGGCGCCTCAAGGCCACCAACGACGCCGAGCTGGTGATCGGCGACGGCGTGATGGACTTGGTCAAGGCGCGCTGCACCGAGATCGAATCCGGCGGGCGCATGATCGACGCCATCCTCACCAACACACTGCTGCCGGAGCTGAGCCGCGGCGTGCTCAACCGCTCGCTCGAGGGCAAGAAGATGGCAAAAGTCACCGTGGGTGCGTCGCCGGAAGGATTTACCTACTCGTTCGAATAGGCCTCCGGTGAGGGAAGCCATCCTCAGATGGACCAGAGCACGCCGCCGTCGCAGGCGACGGCCTGGTCGGTGATGTAGGAGGCGCGATCGGAGGCGAGGAAGGCCGCCAGCGCTGCAAACTCTTCGGGACGGCCGATGCGCCTGGCCGGTATGGCGGCCTAGCTCACCTTTTCCAGGCCGAGCTTCGCATCCGCCAGCCTCTCCGGTTGGCGGAACTGGCCAACGGACACTGCCGTCCAATTGGTCCCGGTGCGGAACCTTCCGACCGGCGCGGCCTTATCTTCATGTTTTGCAGCAGGAGCGAGGGAGGCCATTGAGCAGCATTGCCTGGCGGAGACTGGCGCTACTGCAGGTGCTTGCACTGATGCTTGCTTCCTGCTCCTCGTCCGAAACCGTTGACCAGCAATCGAAGCTTGCGGCCTCGACGGCGCAGGCAGCGGTGCTGGTGAGTGACGCCTGGCTTTCCGGCGCGGCGCCGGCACACTACGCATCGGCTGCCCTGCAATCCTTTGCCGGGACGCTCGACGAAGCCGGCCAGCAAGTTGAATCGGCGTCTCCGTCCGACCGGACAAAGCGAGATGCCTTAGCGGCGGCTGTCAGCCGGCTGTCGAACGCGGCAAAGCGGGCCAAGGACGCGGTCGAGGCCGAACAGCATGCGCAGGTCGGTCAGGCGCAACAGGAGCTTCGGGTCGCGCAGCGGGATCTCGCCACCGCATATCGAAACTATTTCTTGCCGCAACGATGAAGAAGCTGCTGGAGATCTCGCTCGGCGTCGTCACCAGCGTGGGCGGGTTCCTGGAGGTCGGGTCGATGGCGACGGCGGCGCAGGCCGGCGCGCTGTTCGGCTTTCAGCTAATCTGGGCGGTGGTGCTCGGCACCATCTGCATCATCTTCCTGGTCGAGATGGCCGGTCGCTTCGCTGCGGTCAGTCATCACACCATCGCCGACGGCATCCGCGAACGGTTCGGCTTCAATGCTTTCATCTGGCCGCTGCTTGCAACCTTGCTGGTCAACTTCCTGGTGCTTTCCGCCGAGATTGGCGGCGTTGCCATCGCTGCCGAGCTTGCCACGGGGATCAGCTATCAATGGTGGGCCTTGCCGGTGGCTTTCCTGGCTTGGCTGCTGTTGTGGAAAGGCACATTCGGCCTCATCGAAAAAGGGGTGTCGATGCTTGGCCTGGTCACGCTCTGCTTCGTCGTCGCAGCCGTGATGCTCCGCCCCGAATGGAAAGAGGTGGCGGTCGGGGCCGTGCCCAGCCTGCCGCAGCACGACACGGCAAAATACTGGTTCATGGCCGTCAGCATTCTCGGCGCCTCGATCTCGCCTTACCTTTTCATGTTCTATTCCTCCGGGGCGATCGAGGACCAGTGGGACAAGAGTTACCTCGGCACCAATCGGGCGATTGCCGGTCTTGGCATGGGCTTTGGCGGAACCATTTCGGTGGGCGTTCTGATCGTGGCAGCGCTGGTTCTCGGTGCTCATGGCATTACCGAAGTGGACGACTACAACCAGCTTCCGCTGATGCTGATCCCGATCTTTGGCTTCTGGGGCTTCGTCCTTTTCGTTGCTTCGCTGGGCATCGCCTGTTTCGGAGCCGCTCTCGAAGTGGCGCTGCAGCAGGCCTATCTCGTCGCGCAGGGATTCGGCTGGACGTGGGGTGAGGATCTGAAGCCGCGCGACGATCCCGGATTCAGCCTCGTCTACACATTGACGCTCTTCCTCGCCGCCGTCCCGATAGCGCTCGGTCTGGACCCGTTGAAGCTCACCATCTTCTCGATGGCGCTGACCGCGGCCAGCCTGCCGCTGACGGTCGTGCCATTCCTTTTCCTGCTGAACGACGACCGCTATGTCGGCAAGCATCGCAACGGTGTCATTTCGAACGCGGCCGTGATTTTCGTCATCGCGCTCGGCTTCGTGCTGGCGGTGGTGACCATTCCGCTGCAGATATTCGGAGGCACATGATGCAACTGCTGCGCGACATACTGGACAAGCAGGTCGTCGATCGCGAGCAGGTCAAGATCGGCAAGGTTGATGGCCTGGTCGCCGAGCTGAGGCAAGGCAAGCCGCCCAGGCTCGTCGCCGTCGAACTTGGCTCGATCGCATTGGCGCGCCGGCTTGGCGCGCGGCCTGGGCGATGGACCGTCCAGCTCGCGGCAAAGGTTAGCGGCAAGCGCCAGGCAAGGCCGCATCGGATAGCGTGGAACAAGGTGCGCGACATCGGCGTCGACATCGAATTCGATATCGACGTGCGCAGGACCAAAATCTTGGCCTGGCAGCGCTGGCTTCGCAATCATGTCGTCGGCCGAATCCCGGGAGCCTGAGGATGAATGTGAACCTCGAGCATCTGGCTGGTCGGCGCGTGTGGTCTAAGCGCGGTAGGCCCATCGGCTATATCGAGGAGATCATCGCCGAGCAGGATGGTGACGATCTCGTCGTGACCGAATTTCATGTCGGCATCTTCGCCGCGTTCGAACGTCTGTCCGCATCGACCGTCGGCACCGCATTGCTCGATTTCTTCGGACTGCGTCGCCGGCAAGGCCTCTATCGCATACCTTGGGACAAGCTCGACATTACCGATCCGGCGCACCCGCGGCTGCTCTGCTCCGATGACGAGCTTTCCGGCTTCGAAGGTGCCGGTTGTCGGACAAGCTCAGCCGTCCTCCACCAGCGCGACAGTTGAAACGGGAGTCTTCCGATGGCATTCGAGACGCTTTGCATCGACCGCAGGCGCGCTGCCGGTGTCCAGATGAGCCCGACTTGCCGACGCCCAGGCCGCTGGACCGCTATTCTCGCCATATCGAATTTTTGCCCAAGGAAACTCCTCCTGCCGGAACGATCGAGTCCAACTGCCGTTACCGTCAAAAAGGCAGGAGCGAGCAATGACTGGACGCAAGACCCACGATCAGCAGATACGTGTCATCGAGGAGCGTGAGAATACGAAGAACGCGCCCAAGGAATTGGAAGCCGAAGCGGAGCTGAAGCGGTCCGCGGCGGAGCGCGAGGCACGGCGGAAGGGGTCGAACCTCAGGGGCGACACGCCTGACCTAGTTGATCCAGACGATCGCAACATGCTTCGCGGTAAAAATCAAGAAAGTGCCCACAACAAGAATCGAGGCTCCAAGTAGGCAACCCCAGGACCTCCCGGCAGCAATCGACGTTCGGTCTTTCTCGATAATCTGTGGCAGCAGCCCTTGCGCAACTTGCCTCGGCTTAGCCGCCGGCGGCCGGTATATCAACCAGCGTTTGGAACACCTACGGTCCACATGTTCCGACCGAAAAAGGCCTCAAGGCTGACCCAGCGTTCGCACGCTCTTGGCGGTTGGTCAACAAAGATCGCGACCCCGGTCGCAGACCGGGGCCGCATCGCCAAACTTGGCCTTTGGCATGCAAACGAGCTTATGCCAGGCGCCTCACGCGGCCGCCTGCAGGGCCCGCTCGTTCGCACCGCTTTCGCCGAGCTTGGTAAGTGCCTCGTCGGTGGCGGATTCTTCCTTGAGGGTCTCGCGCAGCAAGGGGAGGGCGTCTTTCAGCCCCAGTTGCTCCGCCCAGGCGATCAGCGTGCCGTAGCGCGCTATTTCATAGTGCTCGACCGCCTGGGCGGCCGCCACAAGGCCCGCGTCGAGTGCCGGCTCGTCCTTGTATTCCTCGAGGACCTCCGAACCCTCCTCGATGATGCCGTCGATCGCTGGGCAGGTCTTGCCCCGTGCCGGCTTGCCGAGCATTTCGAAAACCTGCTCGAGCCGGTCGACCTGGCCTTCCGTCTCGGTGCGATGCTTTTCGAAAGCCGCGCTCACGTCTTCTGCCTGCGCCGCCTTGGCCATCTTCGGCAGTGTCCTCAGAATTTTCTTTTCTGCGTAGTAGAGGTCTTTCAGACCGTCCATGAACAGGCTTTCTAAGCCGTTCGCCTTGCCGGACGAACTTTTCTTCACCATCGACACGTCTCCTTCGGTTGGGTTGCTGTTCCAAAACCAACAGGATCAAACGATGTTCCCGGTGAGATATTTTGTGACCTTCATATTCGACAATAGCACGGTCGAGGCGGGCCTGCGTCATCTCGGCGGTCCCTTACGGTCGCGTGACCAGAGCTGGTCGAACATGCTGAGCGCGGCACTTGGCCCGACAGGGTCCAGCAGTCCTTGCTCGGCGGCTGCCTTCTTAAAGGCCGCAAAAGCGATAGCCGGACGGCAAATCCCATTGGCCGCGTCTTCCACCAGGCGCACCGCCTTTACATAGCTCGCCGCATCCTTGTTCTTCCAGGTCCCATCAAGAGCTTTCCTGGCGTCTGCGATCGAGGAGACCACCATCGTGCC
Organism: Mesorhizobium sp. CA4; assembly: GCF_020165075.1. Taxonomy (NCBI): domain Bacteria; kingdom Pseudomonadati; phylum Pseudomonadota; class Alphaproteobacteria; order Hyphomicrobiales; family Phyllobacteriaceae; genus Mesorhizobium; species Mesorhizobium sp. CA4. The sequence goes on along the minus strand of NZ_JAIUHK010000007.1, from coordinate 34,089 downwards.
GCCGTGGACGAAGCGGATGGTGAGCGGCAAAAATCTGCTCATGTCTTGTCACCAGCCTAACCACTCGCTCGTGCGCCAGGCGAGTCGACAAAGGGCGCCATCAAGGCCGCCGACGCGAGAGCGAGAAGGAACGAATTCATCTGAAAGGATTTCATGGGCGCCACCACATGGATCGAGACCGCCATAACGAAATTGCCGCCACCCGGTTGCATCGGAAGGCGCTGATCGGCTGGCACATCGGCAGCGGTTCGGTCGCCACGTCCTATGGCATCGTGCAAGGCTTTTCCACGCCTCCGCTTCTGCTGCTGATCCTTCTGATGACCAACGATCACAGGATCATAGGCGACAGGGTCGACAGCCGCAGCACCAACATCCTCGGCGCGGTCACGACCATCACAATCTTTGCGGCTGCGGCCGGCCTGGTAGCGAGTTGGTTCCTCTAACTCGAACGCGGCTGTCAAGCCGTTGGCCAAAGCGGCATTCGAGCAAGTTCGTTTCGGATAGGAACGATCATCTTTGTCACGCATTGTCCCTGATCAGAATTCATCTGTCTCTGCTGGGGTTCGAACCGTGTTACCCAATGGTCATGCCGTGCCGGATTGCGCACTGGGGGAAATCTCCGTCGTCGACCTGATCCCCGCCTTGCGCGCTTTTGCGCGTACTTTTTGCCGTGTGCCTGAGGATGCCGACGACCTGGTGCAGGAAACTCTCGTCAAGGGGCTTGCGAATTTGGACAAGTTCGAGCCGGGGACGCGCTTGAAGTCCTGGCTGTTCACCATCATGCGCAATACGCACTATACGCGGATCAAGGCGGCTGCCAGGGAAGCTCCCGGATTGCTCGACTGCGCCTCCAACCGACCGATTTCGGAAGCCTCCCAGGAATGGTCCATCCGGAGCAAGGAGGTCTACCGGGCCATTCAGAAGCTTCCGGAACATCAGCGCGAAGTACTGATGCTGATCGGTGTGCTGGGCGTCAGCTACGAAGAAACGGCTGAGATATGCGACTGCGCGATTGGAACCGTGAAAAGCCGTCTCAACCGCGCGCGGGCAAGCGTCGTGGAATTCCTCGATGAAAGTTCATCGCAAACGCTGGTCGAAAGATATGACCATCTCAGCGAGAATCAGCACGCAGCGGATAAGCTTCGATGAGCGTTTGCGTCAGTTGTTGGTTTCGCATCGACGCTTTTGGATCAGCGCATTCTGCAACGCAATCGCGAGTTCGGTCAGGCGATCCGGAACTTTTTCCTGTTCGATGGCGGTCAGCAATGACGCAATCTCTTGGTCCACCTTTTGGTCCACGCTCGCGTTGTGAGTGAAATCGCGCTGGCTCGGACGAGTCATGGTATTCTCTTAGCAAACAGGGTCCCTTAAATTCACTTGAGACCATAGGCGGTTGGAGTTTGCAAGGCGCCTCCAGCCGCCGATCGGCTTCGGCTCTACACAGGCCGTGGGCAGAGCGAAACCTTACCTGATCCCTTTACGCCCTTGCCGGGTCCTAAAAGACGAAAGCCGCCGCGAGCTCAATCCTTGGGGAGCCGGTTTGCCGCGTTGTCCTGATACTGATCGGACTTGATGCGATTGCCGTCGAGGCCGCGCTCTTTCGTGTGTTGCTTCTTATCCCGGTTCGACAGAACGTCATTTTCGCCAACCATATCTTTCGGAATCTCGGTTTTCGCTCCGGTTCCGGAACCTTTGCCCTGGCTGCCGCGTCCCATGTGTTTCTTGCTGCCGGATGCCATCTTCTTCTCCTCAGCGTCCCAGTCACTGCGAGAGGCGTTTGGCGTCCGAACTTCGCTCTCTCGCTTATGTTCCGTCGCGACGACGAACAAGAAACGCGGTGCCGTCCCAGTGGCGGAAAGGCATCTCGCCATCAATGGCGACGTCCATGCCGCATGCGCGCGCAAGATGGCGGATATCGGAAGAATCGACGGCTGGCGACATGCGATATGAATAGTTGAGAATCGCCGCCAGTCCTGTTGGCCGCAACACCCGCGCCATTTCGCTGAAATGCCGCTCGGCGATGCCGGCGAGCACCAGATAGGGGAAACAATCTACGGCCAGCACACCATCGAAACCGGCGACGGCGAATTCGCCGAGGTCGAGGCCTGAGGTCTGGCAGAACTCCACATTGCCAAGTCCGGCGCACCGTTGGCGCGCGATGGCGAGCATCCTGGGCGAGATATCGGTGCCGACGATATATTTCACCCTCGCATGAAGCGCGCTTTCGAAGCGGCCGATGCCACAGCCTATGTCCAGTATCGTCTTGCCTGCGCCGGTGAAGCCCTGTTGTTCCAGCCACGAAGCGATCTCGGCCGTTGTAGCCGAAAGCATCTCCTCGTCGCCAAGGGACGAGAGTTGGACGCTGGCGGCCGGAGAGATGGCGGCCGCCCGGTCGAAGCCGCTCGCCAGCCGGCCGACAATCACCTCGCCCGTCTCATCATCCGAGCGGTCATGACGCACGGAAGCTGCCGTGGTCCGGAGATCGTCGAACATAATCGTCTTGCGGGAAAGGAGCATGGCCACCTGCTCGAGCCAGTCGCGCCGGTGGAGGGTATCTGAACGCATGTCCAGCGCGATATCGGCCAGCTCCGCCGCCGCGGTATCCGTCAGGTAAAGGGCCAATCTGGCAATCGCGACTTCGGCGGGAAGATCGTTCGCCATGCAATTCTGGAGAACGCGCCGCGCGATCGTCCTCTCTGTTTCCGCTACGGTCATGACGCCGGCGCGTTCCGGGTCCAGACCCTTTGCTCAGTCCACCGGTCCACGGCCCCCCAGCTGTATTTGTAGCTTTCCCGGCCGCGCAGAAAATCGAATTCCCGTGCTCCCTCCCGAGCGGCTTCGGCAATGGCCCTGCCGATCAGGATTGCGCCGGGACTCTCCTCGGCATAGGCCGGGTCGAAACCTCCGAGATAGGCATAGGCGCGATCACGGTGATGGAACCCGTAGTAGGCGCCTGCGACTGTGCCGCCGATCTCGACCAGCCAGCATCGCGCCAGGCCGTTTGCGGCCAGGCGAGGCAAGGCCCTCCTATGGAATTCCTGTGCGCCGTCGGTGAGTACACCCTGTCCGGCCCAACGGGCGCTGTGCAGTCGGACCAACTGATCGATGAACACCTTCGGATCGGCCTCATATCGCCCAACGGCTACACGCCCTCGTCGTTGCGCGGCTCTCTCGGCGCGGCGCAACTGCCGCCGTCGCCGGGCAGGTACCGAGCTTGCAAACACGTCATCGCCATGAAGTGAGAGCACTGGACAAGCGGCATGGTTCGACGCCCGGCTCTCCTCGACATTCGTCAGCCCAAGGCGAAGGGAGGCAGCCCCTGCCGGCAGATCCGGCAGGATCCATTGCGACCATTCCAGTGAGAGCGCTGCCTCGGCGATGGCGGCGCTTACCGCTGCTTCCTGGTCGGGGGCGCATAGAATATCGAGATAATCGCTCAGCGAGATCCCGACCGGCAGCAGTCGCCGGCCAGAAACATGCGGTTCAAGATAGAGGGGCGCCAGGCCGACAAGATCATGTGCGCTCCACACGACGATCATGGCGAGATCCCCCGGCGAGAATGTCCGCCACCACGGCACGAGCCAGGCGGGCGACTGGAAGGGCGTAGCGGTGGCGCTTTGCGACCAGAGCTGCCACCAACGCGGCTCGAGATCGTCGAACGCGGCTTGGTCTCGGATGATACCGGCACGCAGGCCGCTCACTGAGCCGCCCTCAGCCCTGCGCGGGAAGCGCCGAGCTTTGCCAGCGCCTGATAGGCATCCATATAGGCCGAAACCATGCGATCGAGCGAAAAGCGGCGCCGCGCCTCGGCCCGGCATGTCTCGCTGTCGAGGTTAGCGGAAGCAAGGATCGCTTTCGCCATCTCATCGATGTCGTTGACGAGAAACCCCGTCTTGCCGTGTTCGACGACGTCGGGCAGGGCGCCATTCGGAAAGGCGACGACGGGCGTGCCGCAGGCAAGGGCCTCCATGGCAACCAGCGAGCTCGTTTCCGCGGCAAGGCTCGGAACGACCAGACAACGGGCGGCGTTGAGAAGCCGCCGCTTGGCGGAAAAACCCAGCGGTCCCAGGAACCGCCGCCGTCTGTCGAGGCGCGGCGCTACCTCGTCGGCAAAATACTGGACATGTGTCTCGTAGGGGTAAATCTGGCCGCCGATCGCAAGTGGCACGGAGGCGCGTCTGGCGGCTTCGATCGCCAGGTGGATGCCCTTTTCCGGGCAAACGCGGCTCAGCACGAGCGCGAAATCGCGACGCCGCCGCGGCCCGTAGAGCGCATCGACGTCAACGCCGTTTGGAATGGGCGCGATCAGCTTCGATCCAGCCGGCGCGGTCTTTTGCTGTGCCTCCGACACCGCGTGCAGCCACAGGTCCTCACGTGCCGGTCTCAGGACCTCGGGCAGATACCAGGCGAGCGGCAGGTGCAGCGTCACCAGCGTCGGGCCGTCGTCAGGCAGGTAGGCGCTGAAATCGATACCGTGCAGGTGTACGACGTCGATCGGCCATCGCGCCCGGGCGGCAGCGATCGCCGCGCGATGCGCTTGCTGGGCACGGTCCTTGGCCGCCTCGTCGAGCGGACCTGTTTCGGCAGGCGTCTCAACGAGGGTACCGGCTGCGCTGGAACCATGGCAGGCGACCACGATGGAACGATGGCCCTGCCGCACCAGCGCGCGATCCAGGGCGGACAGCACCTGCTCGGCGCCGCCGACCGCATCGAGGCCGACGGGGGCAAGCGGGTAGGCGACGTTGAGCACGGTGAGCATCATGGTTGACCCGCGAATTCAGCCGGCGCATCGGACGACCGATCGGCGGATGACATGATGATCTCACGCGGCCGACGCGCGCCGCACCGGCATCTCGGCGTCGCGCGCGCCCGGGGCGTAGCGGCGGATCATGGTCTGGCAGAATTCGGCGAATTCCTCGGGCGCCTGTGGCGGGCTGGTGTGATGCGGCTGCAGGCCGCGATGTTCTGGCGTGAAGCAGAAGGTGACGGTGACGTCGAACTCGGCCAGCGCTTCCATCTGGCGGTCGAACCAGTCGAGGGCATTCGGCCTGAAATTGTCGGCCCAGGAGAGGCCCGTGCGCAGATTGGTGACGCCCAGACGCTTCATCCAGGCGACGGCATCGTCCAGCCGGTGGTCCTCAAAGTGGAACCACTGGACCAGCCCCATATCCGGCGTATGGCGCGCGAATTCTTCGAGCGCCGGCTTGGGCGTGCCATCCTCACGCAGCAGACCCATGTAGAAATGACGGTAGTAGGACGAGCCTTCCACCTCGCGATGCCGCGTCGTGGCGCCCCACGCATGTGGCAGATCGTAGAGGCTATACCATTGCACGCGGGGCGCATTGCCCAGTAACAACTCGGCAGTCCGGCGCAGACCCCAGAGTTGGACCTCCTCGGCGCCGAAACTCGACACGCCGGCCTCGCTGATCCAGATCGGCAGATCCGTGACTTCGGCGATCTCGCCGAGCTTTTGCGGCCACTCATGGATCTGCCAAAGGTTCCAGTCCAGCGGGAAGCCGTGCACGGCGACGGCATCGACATGATCGAGCACGCCGTACCCCTTCATCAGCGACATGAAGCCGGCATCGATCGGCGAAATGCCGCCGAGAATTCTGGTGATTGCCGGGTTTTCGCGGCCGATAGCGTCGGCCGCCAGCATCGCCATGCTGGCGAAGCAGCTCCAGTCCGGATCGAGCTCAGGGTCCCAATGCGACTTGTTGTTGGGCTCGTTCCAGATCATCGCGGCTTCAATCATCATTTCGTCCTTTCAAAGGGTAAACGGCGCCCTCGCCGGCCGGCTTACCAGCCGCGCGGCAGAAATAAACCTCGTCCTCCGGGTGAATCAGGATCTCGAAACCAGCGCTGCGCAGCATCGCCTCGATGCAGCCGCGGTTCGGGATCCACCAGTTGGTCGGGTCGTCCGCATAGCGGTGCTCGATGAAATGCAGCTTCGGGAATTCAGGCCGATCGAACAGGTCGTGCGTCCAGAAATCGTAATTCTGCTCGAGCGCGAAGACCTCGCTGCTCCCGCGTTGCATCGACTGGAAAATCATCACGTCTCGCGCGACGTGCTCGCGGATCAGATCCAGCGCCAGCAACGGGTGCCGCAGGTGATAGAGCACTCCCATGAAGAGCACGATGTCGAAAGTCTCGCCAAGCGCGCCGACGTCATAGACCGACAGTTCGCGGAACTCGATGTCGCAATCGGCGACTTCGGCGGCGAAGCGCGCCTGTGATAGATAAGCTGCGTCGAAGTCTATGCCGAGCACCCGGTCGGCGCCCCGCCGCTTCATTTCGATCGAATAGAAGCCGGCGTTGCAGCCGATGTCGAGCACGGACTTGCCGGAGAGATCGGCTGGAATCGCGTGCGCGAACTTGCGCCACTTGATCAGGGGGTAGTTACCAAGGAAATGATCGGGAGCGGTCTGCACGCCGGCCAGTTCCATGTTGTGAAACCATGGCCCCAGCGCGTCGATGCGGCGGCGGATTTCCGCGTCGGAATGCAGCATGCGTCAACCTCCTTCGCCCGGCAAGGTCGATACCGGCGAGCGGCCTGAACGCACGCTTATTGGCGTGCCTTCTTCCGCTATGTCGTTGTTTTCAAGCAATCGGAGTGCTGTGCGGTAGCCGTTGAACGTCCCGACATCGACGTAGGCGGTGCCCGCCTTGACGCCCCAGGCTTCGCCACCGGCGGCCAGATAGGCATTGACCAACGTGCCGAAATATTCGTCGCGACCGTCCCGCTCGCGCCAGAGCGCTGCAAGCCGGTGAAAGATGCTGCCCGGCATTTTGAATGCACCCCAGACCCACTCCGTGGCCGCGTTCCGCTGTTTGACCTGAATCTGCTCGACCCGGCTGTCTTGATCGACGAGCACGGCGTCAAAAAGCTCGGGGCGGTCTACAGGAAACAGCAGGAACGACAGCCGGTCGTCCGCAAGACGGCAAAAGCCGTCCTCGGGAAACCAGATCGTATCCGGGAGCCCGATCAGCACCGTCTCTTCCGACCCTACGAGCGGTTCGGCACGGAAGATCGCGTCGCAAAGGCCGACCGGAGAGGGCTGCGCCACGAAAATTGCGGCAGCCCTGTCATAGCCGGCCGCATAATATTCGAGGATATCCGATTTACCCGAACCGATGACGAAGCAGATCCTGTCGACCCCGTTGCGCACCATCCTGCGTACCAGATATTCGCTGACGGCGCAGGGACGCTCGGTGTGCCCGTCCATTCGGCTGCCCACAGGCAGCAGTTCCTTGGAAAAGCCAAGCGGTTGAATGCGACTGCCCCGCCCGGCGGCAGGTACGATACCCAGCATCAGACGGCTTCCTTCATGTCTTCGCCTGCTTGCGCCTCAGCGGCCTCGTTCAGAATCCGGTCCAGTTCCGCGGCGCGGCGCGTCGATGTGTGTTCATCGAGGACGCGCTCGCGGGCGCGGCGGCGCAGTGTATCGAGCTCCGTATCCGGCAAACCGAGCGCGGCGACCACGTCTTCGGTAGAATGTGCAAGCAGGATCTCTTTGCCAGGCTCGAAGAAGCTGTCGAGGCCCGGCCAGTCGTCGGAAATGATCGCCGCGCCGCAGGCTGCCGCTTCGAACAATCGGCCCGACGGACACCAGCCCTTGCGCGCCATCGCTTCGCGGGTGACGTTCAGGGTCAGGCGCGACGAGCAGAAGAAGGCCGGATGGTCGGCAGGCGGCAGATGCCTGACAAAGAAGATGTTGTCGCTCCACGGAAAATCCTGAGGATATTGCGCGCCGCCGATGACGAAGCGGCGATCCGGCATCCGCAGAGCTGGCGCGACCAGCAATTTCTCGACGCTCGGCTGGCGATCCTGGGCATAGGTGCCGAGATAGGACAGATCGCCGGCGAATTCGGGCCTGGGCTGTGCCGGCCGATGGCGGTCGGGATCGACATGACCATAGAGCGGCAGGACCAGACGCGCGCCCAGCGTGGTCTTTAGCGCATCGAGCGCCGGGCCGCCGGTGTAGCTCAGCACCAGGTCGAAATCGCGAAGGCCTTCGGGGCCGAAATAGGATGGCGGATCGCCTTGTTCGATACGCGCCAGCGTCACCGCGGTGTCGAGATCGTAGAACACCTTCAACCCGCGACAGCACTCTTGCGCCAGGTGCGAGGCTTCAACTGCATCCGGGCAATAGGACGTAACGATCACAACGTCAGCTTCCCGGACCATATTGGCCGCAGCCTGCGCGATGTCGCCCCAAGACGTATAGAGCACGATGTCGCCACCATCGAGGTGATCGAGATCCCTTGCGCCGGCGTAGTAGGACGTGTCGCGTTCGAAGAAGCTGATGCGCCAGCCGAGCGGCGCCAATGCGCGTATCAGCCCGCGCCAGAGCGTGGCATGCCCGTTTCCCCATGAGGAGGTCACAGTGAGGCCGAAGATCACCATCCGCATCGGGCTGCTCCGTCAAGCGACTTCATTCAGGCGAATGAGCTTCGAACCCCAGTCGCCATGAACGATGGTGGTGATCGATGCGGGTTCGACGTCGAAGCGGAAGCAATCGCCTAGGTGAAGGCCGAGGACCTTGCACACGGCGGCCTTGATGACATCCGCGTGGCTGATCAGCGCAACATATTGGTTGGGGGTTTGCCGGCGCAGCGCATCCATCAGGCCGATAACCCGCTGCTGCGTGTCCTGCATGGTCTCGCCGCCCGGCGTGCGTGCGCTCTGGCGTTGGTCATTCCACATTCGCCAGGCGGCATCGCCATTCAGCTCTTCAAACGTCTTGCCGGACCACGCGCCATAGTCGATCTCGTCCAATTCCTGGCAGATCGCGATCTGCTCGACGTTGCAGGCGATGGCGATCGGTTTCGCTGTCTCCAAGGTGCGCTTGCGCGGACTGCTGAAGATCGCGGCGAGAGGCTCCTTCGCCATGCGACGCGCAAGCTGCAGCGCCTGCACCTGGCCGGCGCGACCGAGGTCCATATCCTCCAGACGGCCGGCCAAACAGCGGTCGACATTGTCATGCGCGGCATGCCGGACGAGGAAGAAGGTCGTGGTCATTCGGCGGCGTCGAGCATCGGCTCGTCCCTGCCGGCGATGAAGGCGAGCGTGCGCAGGCGGGCCTCGGCATCGGTGAACTGCTCCGGCGGCGACTTCATGAAGTAGCTGCAAGGCCCCGTGAGCGCGCCGGCAATGCCGCGATCGAGGGCCAGCTTGGCGCAGCGCACGGCATCGATCACCACGCCGGCGGAATTCGGCGAATCCCAGACTTCCAGCTTGAGCTCGGCATTCAGCGGCACGCCGCCGAAAGTCGTTCCCTCGACGCGGATATAGGCCCATTTGCGATCGGTGAGCCAAGGCACGTGGTCGCTGGGTCCGACATGGATGTTGCCCGGCTCGAGCGGAATATCGATCTGGCTGGTGACGGACTGCGTCTTGGAGATTTTCTTGGATTCCAGCCGCTCCCGCTCCAGCATGTTGAGGAAGTCGGTGTTGCCGCCGAAGTTGAGCTGGTAAGTGCGGTCGATGCGCACCCCGCGTTCCCGGAAGAGATTGGCGAGCAGCCGATGGACGATGGTCGCGCCGACCTGGCTCTTGATGTCGTCGCCGACAAGGGGCAGGCCACGCTCCTCGAAGCGCCGGCGCCATTCCGGCCGCGAAGCGATGAAGACCGGTATGCAATTGACGAAGGCGCAGCCGGCATCCAGTGCGCATTCGGCATAGAAGCGGGTGGCCGCTTCCGAGCCGACCGGCAGATAGGACACCAGCACCTCGGCTCCGCTTTCCCGCAGTCTCGCGGCCACGTCGGCGACCGGTTCATCCGCTTCCTCGACGATATCGCGCAGGTATTTGCCAATGCCGTCGAGGGTCGGTCCGCGGTGCACGCGCACCCCGATCGGCGCCACATCGGCAAAGCGGAAGGTGTTGTTGGGCGCGCTGTAGATCGCCTCGGCCACATCGCGCCCAACCTTGTCCTTCGCGACATCGAAGGCGCAGACGACTTCGACGTCGTCGACGTGGTAACCGCCGAGATCGGTATGCATCAGTCCGGGGATCGGCTCGTTGCTTTCTGCCTGGCGATAGTAGGTAAGGCCTTGCACGAGGGAGGATGCGCAATTGCCGACACCGACGATGCCGATGCGAACCTTTTTCGATGTCACGAAACCGCCGCCTCTGCTGTTGGGGGTATGTTCCTTGCCGCCGAACTGGCACCGGCCGGGAATGTTCCTTGCCGGCGGAAAAATTGCGGATCGCTGGTCAGCGCTTACGACCGCGTCGTTGCCGAACCAGGAAGCGCCTACGGGAACGGAACCTCGCCGATCCTGCAAAGTTAAAGCGCCGGAGCGATTGTCATGTCAGCAAACGCCGGCCTGCTGCTAGGCTGCGCATTTTGGTTTCTTGCCTATGCCGGCAACTGGGTCGCAGCCGGGGAACTCGGGCATCAACAAGCGAAGGTCGTCAAACCTCCGATCGAGCCCATGATTCCGGCTGCGCCGCAATCCTCGAACCCAACCGCATCCCAAGACTCGCCGGGCCGCGGGCTGTCGCTGTTTCTGAGCAACGGTTGCGGTGCATGCCATACTATAAGAGGCACCGAGGCCCGCGGGACGATTGGCCCGGACCTTTCCCATGTCGGATCGCGAACAGCGATCGGCGCCGGGGTCCTGCCGAACACCGAGGAAGCCTTTGCACGTTTCGTCGCTCGCCCTGATCTGTTCAAGCCAGGCGTGAAAATGCCGGCATTCGACGTGCTGCCGCAAACCGAAATCCAGACGATCGCGCGATATTTGAAAGCCTTGCAGTGATGCCCGGTTCTCGTACCGAATCCGGGACAACGTCGTCCAACGCTACTGCCGAAGAAGACGCCGCTCGCGTGGCGAACCAGCCGATAATGATCCACCTGAAGCATGTCGTATTCGGCGCCATCGGTTTGCCTGTCGTCCTGTTGCTTGCCGCATGGATCGGCTTCTTCAACGTCGGCGCCAGCAGCGGCCATTGGAAGGTGACGGCGTGGTTCCTTCAGCTCGCCATGCGCTCGGCCGTACGCACTTATGCACTGGCCGTGGACGCGCCGAAAACGCTCGACCGGCGGGGGCTTCCGGCGGCCGCCGGACATTTCGCGCGAGGCTGCGCGATCTGCCACGGCGCACCTGGCGAGCTCCGCTCGCCGGCGGTGCTGCGTATGCTTCCGCAACCGCCGGATCTTGCGCTCACGGTCGGAGATTGGACCGACGCCCAGCTTTTTCGGATCGTCAAGCATGGAATACGGTTCACCGGCATGCCCGCCTGGCCGGCCCGCGACCGCGACGACGAGGTCTGGGCAATGGTTGCTTTCCTGCGGGAACTCCCAAAGCTCAGTCCCAATGAATTTCGGGCGCTTGCCATCAACGGCAGCGACGTAACCAGCAGCGACCGGCAACCCGCCACCCCGGATGTTCTCTCCGACTGCATGCGCTGCCACGGAGGCGACGGCGAGGGCAGGAGTGACACCGTGCCCGCGCTGGCCGGACAGAAAGAAGCTTACCTGCTCGCAAGCCTCCAGGCCTATGCCAAAGGAGACCGCACGAGCGGCTTCATGGCTCTGCCGGTGACCGGCATAGCTCCTGACGAAATGGCCGCGCTTGCCCGGTATTTTGCGACGCTGTCACCGGCCTCGGGGGAACAGGATCAAATCCCGGCGGAGGTGATCAACGGCGGACGGCAAATCGCAGAAGCCGGAATTCCGGAGCGGAACGTGCCTGCCTGTGCCGGCTGTCACATCGGCTCCGACAAAAATCCGATCTATCCGCGCCTCGACGGTCAGCACGCCGCTTACCTCGAACAACAGCTAAAGCTGTTCCGGTCCGAGAGCCGAGGCGGCACGCCATTCTGGCGTATCATGGCGACTGCCGCCCAACGCCTCACGGACGACGATATACGGGCGGTATCGGCCTATTTTTCCAAACGGGCGGAAGATGTTCAGCAACTGCGATAGTACGTCGCCCAGAGGCGTTGCAGAGCCGAGAGCGCCTGCTGCGCAGGGCGCGCTTCGAGATCCGTTCAAGGAACTTTATCCCATCCTGCCAGTTCCAACAGCGCACAGACGGCCTGAGCGGACAGCCGGCTGAAGCATCCTTGCGGGTGAACCAGGCTGAATGCAGTTCCGGTGGCCTCACGAGACATGGAATTTCGGGACTGCAGCCTGGCCCGGCCCCCTGTCGCAGCTATGGCGCGTAGATGCCGCAGAACAGAAGAACGCCGCCGATCAGGCAGAAGGCGAGGAGTGTCGCAACGAAGAATCCGGGTTCGCGAAAAATCCTGGTATCGCGGTTCAGACTCACGGCTCAGCCTCTTCGGCACTCTACGAAGCCCTCAACACGGAACGGGACCGGCGAGTTCCGGATGCTGTGTTTTCTCTGTTTCGAAGAGCCCCCAATTGGCGGGCGTTGGCCAGCTTCATGGCTGCCGCCGGCGGATCCGCTCTCGCCTCTGGCTGCGCCGGTGTGCAGTCGGCCCTCGATCCGCACGGCGAGCGGGCCGACGCTCTGGCCGTTCTGTTCTGGATCTTCACGGCCGTGCTCGGACTGGTCTGGCTGGTCACCATGGCCGGCTTGTTCTTCGCGCTGACACGCCGGCGAGACAGTCGCGGCGAACCGGCGCAAGCGGGTCCAGTCGTCAAACGGCCGGTGCGTATCGCCTTTGCTGCGATGCTGGCATCGACCGTCATCATTCTCTCGGGCCTGGCCGTGCTCAGCTTCGACGGACAAAGGGCGGTTTTTGGGGACGGGGCCGGGGCGGCCATAACAATATCAGTCATAGGGCACCAATGGTGGTGGCAGGTCCGCTACGAAGGAAACAACGGTTTCGAGACGGCAAACGAGATTCGCATTCCGGTAGGCAGCGCGGTCGACATCAAGCTCACCACGGGTGACGTGATCCACTCGTTCTGGATACCGAGCCTTGCCGGCAAGCTTGATCTCATTCCAGGCAAAAGCAATGAGCTCCGTATCCAAGCGGATAAGCCCGGCGTGTACCGCGGCCAATGTGCCGAATTCTGCGGCCAGCAGCATGCGCATATGGCGATCTTCGTGGTGGCGCTGGAGCCGGGCGAATTCGAACGCTGGCGCGCAAAGCAAGCCGCGCCGGCAAGGCCGATGGCTCACCTTGCGAAGCAAAATGTCTTTGCTTCCGCGGCGTCGTCTCCATTCGCCGCCCTTTCGGAGCGTTCGCAATGAGCCCGGCGGTCGAAGAACGTCACGAGACCCGTGACACCGATCTGGGTGACGAGGAACTGCGCGTAAGGCTGAGCAAGACCTGGGGCTCGGCGCGTGGTCTGATAGGCATTCTCTCGACAGTCGATCACAAGATCATCGGCATCCGCTATGCCGTCACCGCCTTCGTCTTCCTGTTGGCCGGCGGCATCATGGCGATCATGATGCGGCTGCAGCTCGCGCGGCCGGACAGCCACCTCGTCGACGCCGAGCTCTACAACCAGCTTTTCACCATGCATGGCACAACGATGATGTTCCTGTTCGGGGTGCCGGTCGGCGAGGCGTTCGCCGTCTATCTGGTGCCGCTCATGGTCGGCACCCGCAACATCGCCTTTCCGCGCCTCAATGCCTTCTCCTACTACGTCTATCTGTTCGGCGGCCTGATGCTGTGGGGCGGTTTCGCGTTGAGCATCCGCCCTGATGTCGGCTGGTTCTCCTATGTGCCCCTCGCAAATCTGAATTTCACCCCAGGCAAGGGGCCGGACTATTGGGCGCAGATGATCACTTTCACCGAAGTCGCAGCGCTCGCAGTCTCGGTGGAGATCGTCGTCACAATCCTGAAGCAGCGCGCGCCGGGCATGACGCTCGACCGCATTCCACTCTTCGTGTGGACGATGCTCGTCCATTCCTTCATCATCATCTTCGCCATGCCGGCGATCATGCTCGCCTCGTCTATGCTGATCATGGAGCGGCTGGTCGGCACGCAGTTTTTCAATCCGGACGCGGGCGGCGATCCGCTGCTTTGGCAGCACCTTTTCTGGTTCTTTGGTCACCCCGAAGTCTACATCATCTTCCTGCCCGGAACCGCTTTCGTGTCGGCGATCGTGGCGACATTCTCCCGGCGACCGGTCTTCGGCTATTTGCCGATGGTGCTGTCGCTGATCGCGATCGGCTTTTTGTCCTTTGGCTTGTGGGTTCACCACATGTTCGTGACCGGCCTGCCTGAAATTGGTGCCGCATTCTTCACCGCCTCCAGCATGGCTATAGCCATTCCGAACGGGGTCCAGATATTCTGCTGGATCGCAACGCTGTGGGACGGCAAGCCGGTGCTCAAGACGCCGTTGATCTTCGTGCTCGGTTTCTTCTTCATCTTTGTCGCCGGCGGGCTCTCGGGTGTGATGCTGGCGTCGGTGCCGATCGATACGCAGGTGCACGACACCTATTTCGTCGTCGCCCATTTCCACTACGTGCTTATAGGCGGCACCGTCTTTCCGCTTGTCGCGGCCGTCTACTACTGGTTCCCGAAAGTGACGGGCCGGCTCATGGATGAGCGGCTCGGCAAATGGCAGTTCTTCCTCGCCTTCACTGGTTTCAACATCACGTTTTTTCCGATGCACCTGCTCGGTCTGCACGGCATGCCGCGCAGGGTCTACACCTATCCCGCGGAGACGGGCTGGGGCGGGCTCAACCTGCTCGCCAGCGCCGGCGCGCTGCTGTTCTTCGCAAGCTTTCTGCTCATGCTCTACAACATGATTGCCAGCGCCCGCTCGGGCGCCCTTGCCGGCGACAATCCCTGGGGCGCCGACACGTTGGAGTGGGCGACCAGTTCGCCGCCCCAGCCGCAGAATTTCGATCGCATTCCGTGCGTCACAAGCGCCTCGCCGCTATGGGATCAGGGCGACGACAAGGCGGTGGTCGGCGGCCTCAAGGTTGATGAGCGCGAACTGGTCGTGACGAGCCTCACGGAGGCCCGGCCTGACATTCGCGAGGAATCGCCGGCGCCCTCGATCTGGCCCTTTCTGGCGGCGCTTGCCACAGCCGCCGCGTTCATCGGCTCGATCTACTCGCCCTGGGCGATCACTTGGGGTTCGCCCGTCGTCGCCATCCTGCTGGTCGCCTGGTTCTGGCCGAAAACCATCGAGGAGAATGTCTAGATGGCTCGCAGCGTCATCGATGTCTCAGGGTTGCCGACCTATGCCTTCGGTTCGCGTGTCACTCCCTGGTGGGGGACCTTCTCGTTCTGCCTGCTGGAGGGAACTGGCTTCGCCCTCGGCATCGGCGGCTATCTCTACCTGGCCGTCACCAACAAGGACTGGGCGAAGGACGCGGTGCCTTTGAGCATGCTCTGGTCGGCGCTCTTCACGCTGGTCCTTGTCCTCAGCGCGCTGCCGAATTTCCTGATCAAGCGAGCAGCGATGCGGGAGAGCTTGCGCTCCGTCCGTCTGCTGCTGCTGATCATGAGCGCGATTGGGCTGGTGCTTATCGGACTGCGCATCATGGAATTCTCGGCTCTGCCGGTACGCTGGAGCGACAATGCGTATGGCTCCTTTGTCTGGCTCCTTCTCGGCCTGCATGGCGTGCATGTGCTGACTGACGTCGCCGACACGCTGGTCCTGACCGTGCTGATGTTCACGCGGCACGGAACAGGCAAACGCTTCAGCGATGCCGAGGACAATGCTTTCTACTGGTATTTCGTCGTGCTCTCATGGTTCCCCCTTTACGCTGTGCTCTATTGGCTGCTGAGGTTCTGATACGATCCTGCACGGTCTTGGGCACATCGCGTCAAATGCGGCCCATGAGAGCCATGATGACCAGGATGACGAGTATGACGCCGACCACGCCCGAAGGACCATAGCCCCAGCCTGACGAATATGGCCAGGCCGGGATCGCACCGATCAGCAACAGGATGAGTATGATGATGAGGATTGTTCCAAGACTCATGTCGGTTCCCCTTGCTGGTGAGTTGATGCTCGGACCTGCGACTGAGTTGCTTACGTCATTTGAGGCTCAGTCCAGCTTGCGCAGCATGTCAGCTTCCTGCTCGAGGATGCTGGCGACTTCCTCGCGTTGAAGATGCGTCATCATCAGGCTGACGCAACATTCGAGATACGTGATGGAGGCTCGTCGCAGGAAGGCGGCGGTTTCCGCGGCCGCCATCTGGTCGATGTCCCTGGTTGATCGCTTCGGCTGCACCACTGCGTTCTCCATGCCTCTTATCAGGCCCAACCAGAATCTTCGTCGGATGTTCCGCCTCGGCGACAAGAGCGCGGGAACCATCCGGGTCCTCAGGATCGCCAGCCTCAAATCCAACTGCGCCCGATTTGTTGATCGCGCCAACCCCAGGCACCATGGCGCTTTCGTCACGATCGGCAAAGTGAGCGATCGTCCGCAGCAAGCCTTGCCGGAGCGGTACTTTGGGTGACCAGCCAAGAAGCGCCTTCGCACGGGTTATGTCGGGGCGGCGCCGGCGCGGATCATCTTCAGGCAACGGCAAGAATTTCATGGGTGACCGGGTCCTGGTCAGTTCCCTCACCAAGTCGGCCAGTTCGAGGACGGTGAATTCCCCCGGATTGCCAAGATTGAGCGGCTGGCGCGGATTTGGGTCGATGTCCATGAGTCGCAGCAACCCTTGGACCAGATCGGTGACGTAGCAGAAGGATCGAGTCTGTCGTCCGTCGCCGAATATCGTCAGTGGCCGCTTTTCCAGTGCCTGCATGACCAGATTGGAGACGATACGGCCGTCGGCAGGATCCATTCTCGGGCCATAAGTATTGAAGATACGCGCCACGCGGACGTCGGCCATGTCGGCGCGCAGATAGTCGAAGCAAAGCGTCTCTGCCGTGCGCTTGCCTTCGTCGTAGCAGGCGCGCGGGCCGGTGCAGTTCACATGGCCGAGATAGTCCTCGCGCTGCGGATGCTGTTCGGGATCTCCATAGACTTCGCTCGTGGAAGCTTGCAGGAACCGCGCCCCGTCGCTAACGGCGAGCTCGAGCAAATTGAGCGTTCCGATCACGCAGGTGCGCGTCGTGTGGATCGGATCGGCCTGGTAGCGGGGCGGCGACGCAGCGCATGCCAGGTTGAAAATACGATCGACCGGCTCACCCAGCGTGAGCGGGCTGCAGATATCCTGCTCGATCAGCCGGAAGCGCGGCTGGCCGACAAGCGACTTGATGTTCTCCATTCGGCCGGTGAGAAAGTTGTCGATGCAGATCACGCGATAGCCGTCCTCAAACAGGGCCTCGCATAGATGCGAACCGAGGAAACCGGCACCGCCGGCGACAAGCACCGTCGGTGTCTGGTGGGCCTTTCTTGAACGCCGCATCTCTATGTTCTCCTGTCTGCCTGTCATGCTGCACTTTCAACGTCCAGATCGAGCACCGGACGTATCTGCTTTGATTGCGTAAGCACGGATGTGAACTCGCGCGCCCGAGCAGCCCCGGTGTGTCTTGCCAGGACCAGCGAATGGGCCTGCCTGGC
Organism: Mesorhizobium sp. CA4; assembly: GCF_020165075.1. Lineage (NCBI taxonomy): Bacteria > Pseudomonadati > Pseudomonadota > Alphaproteobacteria > Hyphomicrobiales > Phyllobacteriaceae > Mesorhizobium > Mesorhizobium sp. CA4. The sequence goes on along the minus strand of NZ_JAIUHK010000007.1, from coordinate 16,680 downwards.
CATGTTGAGCCTTGCGCGCTCCGACTGCCCGAGAAGGATGGCCGTCACGTCATCGGCGCTGCCGGCCGTCTGGATCGCCGATCGGGGAAAGAAACTGTCCAGGCCTGGCCAGCGGTCGCTGATGATCGGCGTCTTGCACGCCGCAGCTTCGAAAAGCCGCACGCTGGGAGACCATCCTGCCGCGATCATCGAGGTGCGCGTCACGTTGAGCGTGTAGCGCTGCCGGCTGTAGAAGCTGGCATGCTCGGCAGGCGGCAAATGCTCGATCCGCTCGATGTTGCCGGGCCAGGCGATTTCGTGCGGGTATTGCGAGCCTGCAACGACGAAGCGTCTGTCCGGGAGCCGGCGCGCGGGCTCGAGCAGAAGTGCTTCCAGGGTCTGCTGCCGATCCGGACTGTAGGTGCCGAGATAGCCTAAATCCCATTCGATGGCATTTCGGTTTCGATGATGCTGCTCCGGGTCGACGGAACAATAGAGCGGTTCGGCCCGGCGCGCGCCGAATTCGGATCTCAGTCGTTCGAGGGTCGGCCCGCCGGTAAAGGAAAAATAGACGTCGAAATATGGAATCTGCCGGCGGGCCAGATAGTCGCAATCATTCTCGGCGACCCTTGCCAGCGTGATCGGCGTGTCGATGTCGTAAAAGCAGAATTGCCCGGTGCACAGCGCTGCGACCTCGTCGATGACGGCCCTGCCTTCCGGTACGAAGGAACCGATCACCACGACGTCGGCCCGCTGAAGCTCGCGGTGATGCTTGCGTCGGAGGTCGTCGACCGTGTCGTAGTAGCGCAACTCGCAGAAGTCGGCCTCGCGCAGATCGCGGTGATGCGCATACCAGGGCACGTCGCGTTCGAGGAAAGTGACGCGATGACCGAGCTTGTCGAGCGCGCGCAGCAGACCCCGAAACGTCGTCGCGTGGCCGTTGCCCCAGGAAGAGGACAACGAAAGGCCGAGGAAAACAATGTCGAGTGTCATTCCGCGGCCTCCACGGTCCGGTGTTCGAAATGCGCCTTGAAGATGGTGTCGACCAGTTCAGCTCGCATTGTGTAGGTATGTTCGGCAAGGACGCGCCGAAGCGCTGCCGCGCCGATTGCCTTCGCTCGCGGCGGCGTAAGCGTGCGCATAATCTCGGCGACATCGGCACCGTCCCGCGCGACCAGGATTTCCTCTCCCGGCGTCAGGAACAACTCGATGCCTTCCCAGGCATCTGTGATGAGGCACGCGCCGGCGCCAGCCGCCTCGAACACTCGCGTGGCTGGCGAAAAGCCGTTGCTGGCCATGCTGTCGCGACTGATGTTCAGCACAGCCTTTGGCGTGACATTGAAGGCGTTGTGATCTCGCGTGCCGACATGCCCGAGCCAGGAAACATTCGGGGGCAGCGGCTTGTCGCCCCAACCCGACCCGCCGAGCAGGAAACGCTGATCGGCCAAGGTGCAAGCGGGTTCGAGAAAGAACGACTCGACCCGCGTCTCGCGGTCCGGCAGGCGATTGCCGAGAAAGGCGAGATCGCAGGGGAAGCGTGAATCCTCGGCGACGGGGTGATGTGTCTCGGGGTCGAGCGCATTGTAGATTGGAATGCATTCTGCTGCGCCAAACGCGCGATACTCCCATATGACGGGATCGCCGCCGCCATAGGTGAGCACGAGGCGGATCTTCTTCAGCTCTTCGTGAAGAGGATGATCAGGGTTGTTGCGCAGATCGGCGAGCGTCGCCGGGGCGTCGACGTCCCAGAACACCGTCAGCGCGTCGCTGCGTGCGTGGTCAATCAGGGCGCGCAACAGGGCTTCGTCTTCGAAGCCGACCCCGCTTGCCTTGACCACGATGTCGGCCTGCGCGGCGCGGGATGCAGCCTGCTTCAGCGCATCCGGCGTCGCCTCATAGACGACGACATCGCACCAATCGGGAGCCTCGATGTCTCTATGCTTCTGCCGGTCGAAGGCGTCCGGTTCATAAAAGACGATATCGTAACCGCGATGCGAAAGCGCCTTGAGCAGGCCCCGATAGTAGGTAGCCGCACCGTTCCAATACGACGATAGCAAGCTGGATCCGTAAAACGCGATTTTCATGCAGCAGCCTCCCTTGCAGGCGTTCCTTCGACTGCGTGGCGGTTGCCGCACGCGGCGAGTATGTCGAAGAGCTCATCGACGCGGCGACGGCATGTGTGCCGCGCGAGAATGGTTTCCAGCCCGGATGCCGCCAACGCCCTCGCAAGCCCGGTGTCATGCAACACGTCCCGCAGGTGCTGCCGCATCTCGGCCTCGTCGCGGGCAAACAGAAAATCCTTGCCGGGACGGAACAGCCCTTCAATGTCGGACCAAGGCGCCGAGATCAGCGGAATGCCGCTGGCCAATGCCTCGAACATGCGGATCGTGGGAATGCCGAGCAGGTGTTCACGGTAAGGCCGGCGCGGGATGTGCATAGTGAGGCGATGCTGCGCGAACGCTTTCGGAACGTCGGCGTTGGCGATCCAACCCTCGTGGCGCAGTCCGGCTTCGGCGAGCGCGGCCTTTGCCTCTGCTGGATAGCGAACGCCGTGAACCGTACCCGACAGGCCGAGCTCGCGTGCCGGCCCAATGAGGAACTCCCGAATTTCGGCACTGCGCTCGTCATCACCCCAGTTGCCGACCCAGACCAGGTCCGACGAGGGATCGATATCGGGTTGGGGCTTGAACAGCCGGTCGTCCGCCGCTTCGTGCCAGGTAAAGGCCCGCTTGCCCCAGCCGGCGCGAAGATAGCTTTCGCGCAGCGTTTCTCCGAACACCAAAACCCCATCATAGTATTCGAGGTTCAGCGCTGAGATCGACTGGGTCGCAGACACGGCACGGTGGTGCGTGTCGTGGAACAGGAGCGTGAAATTGCCGCCATTGAGCTTCGCGCGCCCGATGCGAGCGACGAGGCCCGGATCCGTCCATTCATGCACGATCACCGCGTCGGCGTCCGCAAGCCACGCTTCGTGATTGAACGAAGCGTCATAAGTCACCGGTATCAGCTCGGGAAAATCCCTCCGGAACCGTTCGACTGCGAAGGGGCCTTTCTCGGCCAACAGGTTCGAACGGCTCCACCCGTCCGCGGGCTCCAGCGCAAATGCGTGATGTCCGCGCGCGATAAGTTCCCGCATGACGCCGCGCTGGAAATGCGCGTTGCCATGGTTCCAGTCGGAAACGATGGAATGGGTGTAGAACACGAACCGCATCGTCAGCGCTCCGTGACGGCCATCGCCGCCCGATCATAGATGTCGCGCATCGCCGCTGCCTGGGCCTGCAGCGAGTACCGGCGCGCGCGGCGAGCGGCACGCCGGCCGAGTTGATCTCGCAGCTCCGCGTCGCCGACGAGTTGGGCGATGCATCGGGCGAGCGCACCGGAATCATGCACGTCGAAGAATGCCGCCGCGCCGTCCCAGATCTCACGATAGGTCGCAATGTCGGCGAGCACCAATGGCGCGCCAGAGAGCGCGGCCTCCAAGGCGGCGAGCCCGAAAGGCTCGTAGATCGATGGTGAAACGAAAATGCCGGCCCGAGCCATCAACCGGCGTGCCTCGGCATGGCCGACCGGGCCGAGCGAGACGCAATGATCGAGGCTGGCCCGTTGTCCATCCGTCCCGTCGAGCGGACCGGCGGCATAGACCGGCCATTCGGCAGTCGCAGCCGCCGCATCGAGCACCGTTGCGTTCTTGCCCTCGTCCCACCAGCGGGCCGCGGCGAAGACGAACGGCTCGCGGCGCGATGCGCGCGGGCCGGGCAAGGCGCCGTTAGGGACGATGCTCAGGCGCGAGATCGGTCCATAGCAGGCCTCGATGATATCGGCGTGGCTTCGACTGGGCGCGATGACCGCTTCGGCACGGTCGAAGCCGGCCCTGTTGCGATCCTTCTGCCAGGCCCAGTCACCCGCCGCGACCTGATTGCGCACGGCATGCAGCCAGGTCACGACGCAGGAATGTGAGACAGCCACGACAGGGCAGGGCAGATCGATCCTGGCTGCTTGCGCCGGGGCGTTGAGATGAACAAGGTCGGCGGCAAAGGCCGTTGCAAGCGCCTGCAACTCGCCAGGAAACCGGTCGAGAGCGCTCTCATCGCGCGTCATCCAGTCCGGTGGGGTTTCGAGCCAAGCGAGCGTAGCGAAGGACTGCACCTCCCGGGCCTGCTCCGCCGACGGTCGAGGCCCCAGGCCGGCCATCATGATGCTGTCGCCACCGGTAGCCAGCGCCCGTGCCAGATCGAGCGAATAGCGCCAGACCCCACCGACGGCGTCGGTGGTCATCAGGATGCGCCTTGGACGATGGATCAATGGTTGCAGCATGAGGACTCCAACTCGGCGAGTGCGCGCGGACGCTGGTCCTGGATGTCGCTGAACGTCCGGAACGAGGCGAGGTAGTGCTCATGCGCTCGCTCCCAGGCAAAATCATCGGGCTCGCCCCATAGCTCGCGGTAGCTCGGCGAGCTTGGATAGGGATAGAGCGGCACCGGCTCGTTGGCCCAGACGCCGTTGTCGATGAGATGCTTGCGCCAATAGTCCACCAGCGCAGGGTCATCCTCGACCACGCCGATCAGATTGGCCTGGACGAAGGGAACGTGCCGGCGGGCGTCGACCAGCAGCGCGGCCAGTTCCTCGGTGCCCAGCCGGCAGCGCTTGGCCAGCATCTCGCGGCCTTCGACGGTCAGGCTTTCGAGGCCTGCTTCGATCGAGACACAGCCGGCCGCACCCAGCAATTCCAGCAGCTCCGGTTTCCAAAGATCGATGCGCGTCTGCACGCCGAACTGGACGTTGCGGCTGATCAACGCCTCGAGCAGCGCCTTCTGCGGCAGGAAGATCTCGTCGATGAAATAGATGTAGCCGACGCCCTGAGCGATCAGGCCGTCTATCTCGGCGATGACCGCATCATGGTTCCTGCGCCGATACGCATCGCGAAAGTCGATCTTGGCGCAGAAGCTGCAATTGTAGGGGCAGCCTCGGGACGCCTCGACCTCCGCGCCGGCGCCCCTCTGGTCGGCGTCGAAGCGGTGATGATGATGGCCGTGCGCCGCGATCCATTCGGACGGCCAGGCGAGCGCAGGATGATCGACGAACTGGCTGGCATGCACGCCGCCATTGAACATTGGAAAATCGTTTTGGAGACGAGCGGTGTGCGCCACCTTGCTCCAGTCGCTTTGCTGCGCGAGTTCCGCCACCACCTCCTCGCATTCACCGCGCACGACGATATCGACACCTAGCTTGCGCAAGGTGGGAGCCGGCGTCGCCGAGCCATGCGGCCCAACAGCGACGGTGCGGCCTCCGCGCCCGGCAAGGTGGTTCAGGAACTCTGCCGGCACACGCAGTTCCGGCGGCGCGCAGCGCCAGAACAGGTAGGTCGGCGCGGTCGTCACCACGGTCATATCCGGCCCGAACGCCGCCGCGCGCTCGGCAAGGACCGCGTTATCGAGATCCTGCAACTGACCGTCCAGCATCAGCACCTCGTGCTGATTGGCTTCGAGCAGGGCCTTGCAGTATCCAAGCTCCAGCGGCAGATGCGGCTGTCGGCAGCCGAAATAGATGCTGTGCTCATAGGTCCAGTGCGGGTTTACCAGCGCGACCTTCATGCGACGTACCTCTCGGCTTCCGGGAGTGGCTGGAGGCGGTGCCGCAGCAGCCAACTGGCCAGGTCGCGGACACCTTCACGCCACGGGACATGCGCCTGCCAGCCGAGAGCGGCTTCTATCTTGCGGGTGTCGGCGACAAAGAAGGGCTGATCGCCGGTGCGTGCGAGCTCGTGACGGAGCGCGATGTCGCGGCCGGTCATGGCGGCGATCTCCGACAGCAGCGTGCGCAGGCTGACGGCGTTGCGCGGCCCGCCGCCGAGGTTGAACGCCTGGCCCTTGAAGTCCTCGATCCTGGCCAGCACGGCGCGATAGGCGGCAACCGCGTCGGATACGTGCAGGATGTCGCGCACCTGTTTGCCGTCGCCGTAGATTGTGATGGGCCGGCCGCTGAGCGCGCTCAGCAGGAAATGCGCGACCCAGCCCTGGTCCTCGGTGCCGAATTGGCGGGGCCCGTAAATGCAGCTCATGCGTAACACCGCCGTCGGCAGGCCATAGGACTTGGCATAGTCGAGGACATACTGGTCCGCCGCGCCCTTTGAGCAGCCGTATGGCGTGCAGAAGTCCAGCCCAATCGTCTCGCCCACACCATTGGCGCGAATGGCATCATCGGCGGGCTCGTAGCGATCATCGGCTTCGCGCACCGCAATCTGGGGCAGGCTGCCATAGACCTTGTTGGTGCTGGCGAAAACCACCGGTGCACCCGCCCGGCGAGCAGCTTCGAGCACGTTGAACGTGCCTTTCAGATTGATCTCGAGGTCTTTCGCGGGATCGAGCAGGCTCGTGGTTACGGCGGTCTGGGCGGCCAGATGGAAGATCGCCTTTGCCGGCGCCAACGCCGAAGCCACCCTGCCTTGATCGCGTATGTCCACGGTTTCAACGCTGAGATGGCTGCCATGCTTGCGCTGCAGCCATTCGAGGTTCTGCTCGACGCCGGGACGGCTGAAATTGTCGACGACAAGCACCGGTTTCCCATCCGACAACAGACTATCGGCCAGATTTGAGCCTATGAAGCCGCTGCCGCCGACGATCGCCACCGGCGCTTTGCGAAGGGTGCGATGCCGTTGGCTCATGACACCAGCCCTCGCTCTTCAAGCTCGCGCTTCATGTCTGCGCCGCGGTCGACGGCGACACTGTTGCGAACCCAGGCCGCGAATTCACCGAGCGAGTTCTCCAGCCTGTGGCTTGGCTCGAAGCCGAGCAGTTCACGGGCTTTGCCGATGTCGGCGAAGCAGTTGCGGATGTCTCCGGCGCGCGCCTTCCCGAGAATCTCGGGTGGCCGCTTCGGAACGCCCATCGCCTCGGCAAGCAGGCGGGCGACCTCGGTGATGGTGTAGGCGCGCCCGCTGCCGATATTGATGGCGTGGCCGGCTGCCTGTCGTTGCTCCAGCGCCAGGCGGAAAGCCCGGGCCACGTCGCGCACATGGACGAAGTCACGCTTTTGCTTGCCATCCTCGAACACCATCGGCCGCTTGCCGTTGGCAAGGCGAGCGGCGAAGTTGGCGAGCACGCCGGTGTAGGGATTGGCGAGTGCCTGTCCGGCGCCGAAGACGTTGAACAGCCGCAAGGCCACGGCATCCACATTGTAGGCCTGGCCGAAGATCAGCACTGCGCGCTCCTGGGCATATTTGGTCAGCGCGTAGATCGAGGCGAGATCAGGCCGCTTCTCTTCGTCGGTGGGAATAGGCGACAGTGCTTCGCCCGCGGCCGACAAAAGGTCCCACTGGCCGGTTCTGACATCGCTTGGTCTGCGGCGGGCATTGTCGACGCGCTTGCCGTCCGAAGTCTGGTACAGCCCCTCGCCGTAGATGCTCATCGATGACGCGACAACGATCCGTTCGACCGGTTTTTTGATCAATGCCTCAAGCAGCGTGGCGGTGCCGAGATCGTTGGTACCGACGTAACGGGCGATCTCGTACATGGATTGGCCGACGCCGACTTCGGCGGCGAGGTGGATTACGGCATCAGCATCCGAAACCGCTTCGGCCATCATCGCCCGGTCACACACATCGCCCTTGGTCAGCGCGGCGCCGGCGGGAATGCTGATGGCTTCGCGGCCATGCACCTGGTCCAAGAGCGCGTCCAGGATGCGCACTTCATAGCCATGTTCGATGAGTTCCTGGGTGACATGCCGGCCGATAAAACCGCACCCCCCCGTAACCAGTATACGTTTCACGAGAACTCCTTGCGGATTAGGCGTTGGGCTTCCGAACTGCGGGACAAAAGGTTTGTTCCTTGCTTCAACAAAGTTCGCTTCGCGGTTGCAGGCCGGGCCGCGCAAAATGGGAACTTTGATCTCTGGGCGCTGTTAGGGGCATGAGTCCCAGGGCGAGAAAGGAAAAGCCATGTCCGAGGCCAAGACGACCACCAATCACGACGACATCCGTAAGTGGGTGGAGGAGCGGGATGGGCATCCCGCCGTTGTTCGCACCAAAGGCGAGGGCGGCATCCTGCGCATCGACTTCGGCGATCCGGAGGAAGCGCTCGAGCCCATCGAGTGGGATGAGTTCTTCCGCATCTTCGATGAGAACGACCTCGCCTTCCTTTATCAGGACAAGGCCGGAAGCGGAGGAAAGAGCCGGTTCAACAAATTCGTCCAGCGCAGCCGCAACGCTTGACCGCCAACGTCGTTATCCGTTCCGTCGCAACAGCCGTTGGCGGCAAATGCACGACGGAACCATTTTCAGGTCCGGTGGTTGCGCGTCGGCGTGGAGTGATTGCCATGGGGCTCTTTTCCGACCTGAACAAGAAGCTGACCGAAAACATCTATGCGCATGGCAGCTATCTGACCGATCCGAGCGCCGATCTGCCCCGGCGTGTCGCAGAAACGGTCGATCTTCTTATGCCGTTCATCCAGCCGGATGCGCGCGAGGAGGTGAGGCTGCAGATCCTCGGCATCGTCCACGAGCATATGTATGACGAGCTCGAGAGCGGCCCGGAGGGCTCGGCTGCCGACGAATGAGATCCTCCGCCGGGACAGCGGCATTCCAGGCCTGCCCAGGAACTCCAACCTAGGAGACAGCGTGGCCGGGCTGCCTTGCTGAACTTGCAGGATTCCCTGCAGCGGTGCCGAGCAGCGCCGCGCCCTAGCTGATATCGACGATTTTTCGTTTCTTTTTTGGTGCCGACTTAGGCTTTGCGGCGCCAGGGGCCGACTTTGCCGCCGTCGTCGCCGTCGTTGCGGCCAGGCGCTGTTCACGCAGCCGAGCCGTCTTTGCCTGCCGTTCCAGCCGTTCGGTTTCGAGCAGTTGGCGCGCCGCAGCAGACGTTTGCTCACCTCTGCCCTTGTCGATCTTCCGCGTAGTCACGGTCGCTCCAAAGTCATTCGCTGTTGCAGGCGTATCCACCTTGCCCGGCGGTCTGTTCACCAGGCGGCGGACGAACAGGGGAGAAGCTCATCCTTTGTCGCCATGCACTCGCCGATCCTCCGTTTCACGCAACAGCCGCACGATCGCATCGACCGGTGATGGATCTGCCGCCGGTTGCATTCTGCGCCGCCACAGATGGCGAAGAAGTCTTCTCAGTTTTGACATCCGAATCGCCTCCTTGAGCTACAGAGCTACAAACTCGCGTCCAGGAAGGATGTTCCTGAGCAGGAGACCGGGTTCATTGCACGTCAGGATCAAGCGGCAGTTATCGGAGCAGCGCGGCAAACAGGAACGCGACGACCGCCAGGATCACGAGCGCCGCAATCACCAGCACAGGTGCCGTCCTGGCCGGCTGAAGGCCGGGCGCGTTCTCAGGGCGCCGCATTGCGTTCGCGAAGCTCGCCTGGTTGGTGAGTTTCGGTTCATGCAGTGCAGCGGGACGGGCCGGATTGGCGTTGCCACTGGCCTCCGCATCCGTTTCCAGGGGCGCGGCTGCCGGATCGAAGCCGGGTGTCTTGTCCTGGTTCATACCCGCCTGGATCTCGCCTCGTTCCTCCGCCGCTGTTCGCTTGGTCGGTGGGGTCATGGACATCTCCTTCACAACCAAACATCCGTCCGGCCTTGCTGTTCCCGCCTGAAGCTGTGACGCAAGAGGCGATGAGAAGCGCCGCTGGAGACCATCTTCTCCGGCTTGCCGAACATTGACGCGGCAAGCTTGAACAGAGCCGGAACTTTTCCGATTGGGCCAGCTTTAATCTTCATCAAGTGAAGATGACGAGGCGGCGATGCAGGTTCTAGGAACCGAAGTACATGCTGGACCCGACGGCATGATCGTCGAGTTCCTTGGCGAAGGCGGTGAAAAGATCGCCATCACGATGCCGGTATCCGATCCGCGATTGAGGCTCGATAAAGCCGCTCTTGTCGGCCGCGCCAAAGGTATGATGGCTCAGTGTGCGGTCTTCGACAATTCGGAGGGCCCTCAATCCAGCAGGACAGCCATCCCGCCAGACCTGCCACCTCGACCAAGCCGGACGGTCCGTTCACATTCGAATATCGCGACAACGGCAGCGTGCGACAGCTCGAGGGCGTGGAATTGGCAAGCCTGGAGGTCGCGCATGACGAGGCGTTGCGCTCGGCAATCGATCTGCTGGACGACATGGCGACCGAAGGCGGGCAGGAGGGCTGGGCCGTCCGGGTCAGGGACGCAAGCGGCAAGATAGTGTCGTCGGTCGACTTCGATGAGGCAAGGCGCGAAAAAGCGGCGGCGGAATGAGGACTGCGGGCTGCATAGCCGAAGAAAGGTCATAGCATGCTTCCCTTCCTACCGCTGGACACGCTGGCAGCTCCCAGAGGCGACGGGCTGCACCCCGAGTTTGCCCGCCTGCTCGGATCAGGCCTTGCTTCGGCCGAGCCTGAAGTGGTCGTGCTCCGCCAACCCGGAAACGGTGGGCTGGTCCAGGCCGGTCCCAATCCACTCGGCAATATCGACGGAGCGCCGCAGGAAAACGTCCTGCGCTTCCCCGCCCGGAAAAGCCTCAAGGGCCGACGTCGGAACGGCTAGCGAGCACCTGGGTGCCCCCTCCGGAGAGCCGGCTCTGCCCCCTTATTTCTTGGGAACAAGCCGGCCGGCGCCTTGTTGAGGCCACGGGACCCTTAGCATTGATCGTGGAAGACGAGGATCTGATCGCTTCGGACGTGGCGAATGGATTGATGGACAGCGGATTCGACGTGGCCTGCGTCGCCTCAGAGCGGGCCGCTGAAATCTGGCTCGCCGACCACACGCCGGATTTGGCCATTATAGATATACAACTGCTGGATGGGCAGCGCGGTATTGCCGCCAGTCGTCTCAAGGCGCTGGGCGTGTCCTTCATTGTACACTCTGGCTACGATCCGGAATTTCAGGCGTCTGTCTTTCACGACACGCCATATCTGTCAAAACCGGCGCCGATCCTGGATTTGGTCAAGCTTGCGAACCAGGTGATCGAGAATCAAGTTCGAGCTTGAGATCCAATCCGGACGGAAAACGGCTCACGCTTTTCCTAGAATTGCTCCAGCCATTCGACACTCCGCCATTGCAGGCGACGGCGCGCCCAAAAACGCGGATAGGGCTTCCTTCGGAACATTCGGGGCGGCGGCCAGTTCGATGCCGTGCAGGCTCCGTTGCTGGACGTCTGCCGAAGATCGGGTGGCAAACTGATGGCCCGCGTCCTGGTCCGTTGCGCGCGGGCCCGCCGATCTCTCGGGAGTAAACCGGTCACAGAAGAATAGATGGGAGCTTGTTATGAAACACCAAACGCTCGACCAATTGCACTCAGTCGCTGACATCAATCCGCTCGTGCCGCTTGCGACACGCACTGAGAAGATAGAGAGGTGGGCAGAACTCCTTGACCGCAATCCGTTGCGTTCTCTGGCTGCGCTCACCGGCACCGAGTATCTTTATCCAGGGATGCGCGAAGAAGCCCGGGCGGCAGGATCCCCCCTTACCGTTGCCTTTGAGGACCCGCTGCTCAGGGCATCGGGCTTGCAATCCGACACCTACGGGGAAGCCAGACGTTTCTTTGAACTCGCCGATTGGCAACTGCATGAAATCGTCTGCAGCTGCCATGCCGGCGCGACCATGCAGGCCGGCTGGGCTGCTCAGCGCGTCCGCAGGATCATCACCAGCAATCGCTTTCTTGCCTGGCTGAGAAGTCGTTTTGTGCGCTGATTGAACCCTATCGATCGGCGATTGTTGTGACAGTCGCCAGCGGCGCTCGAACCTCAATGCAGCAATCTGACCCGCGGCCATTGCCGGCGCGAAAATTCGGCTGCGGCGAGTCCAGGCAAAAAGGGAGATCGCATGAGTACTTCATGAAACGAATAACAGCGCAAACAGGCCAGGGGCGGAGCGCAGCTTCATGCTGAACGATCCGATGGTGCTCATTCTGATGTATTTCGTGTTGCCCGTCTGGCTGATCGCTGGATTCGCCGACTGGCTCTGCCATCGCGCGACGCATATCGAATCTACGACCGGAGCAAAGGAATCCCTGATCCATCTGCTGATGTTCGCGGAGGTCGGCATTCCTTTGCTCGCGGCGATGTTCTTGGAGATCGACGCCCTGATCATCGCCGTGATGATGATCGCTTTTCTCATCCATGAAGCGACTGCCATATGGGACGTACGTTACGCCACCACCGCGCGTACGGTCACCCCGATCGAACAGCACGTGCACAGCTTCCTGGAGATGATCCCGCTGATGGGCCTCGTCGGCGTGGTTTCGTTGCACTGGGGCCAGTTTCTGGCGCTATTCGGGTTTGGGCCAGAGAGCGCTCGCTTCGAACTCGCCTGGAAGCAGCAGCAGTTGCCGGTTGCCTATATCGCGGCAGTCATGACCACGATCCTGCTGTTCGAACTGCTGCCATATCTGGAGGAGTTCTTCAGAGGCTTGCGGACCAATGCCGGCCGACTGGTGCCTCCCAAGGCCCGGCGAAGCAAGGCTGGCGAGACGACCATGCGGTGAGAAAGCGCCAGGTTGCACTGACCGTCAGATGTTCTTCAGCCACTCTGGGCTGAAGCGGAGACTGATCCGCGCTACACAGAACTGGTCCGCAAGCAGATCGCCGCGAAGATCATCTCGCTTCCGGCGCTGCCGCTCCATTGGCGAGGACGATCTTGTCGTGCTTGCCAAAAGTTCGGAAGGAAGGAGCGCCATTTTACCGCCGGCTATGACCGTCGGCTTCTCTCTGATGTCGGTCACTCCCCAACGCGTGAGGCGCCGAAGCGGATAAGCGAAACGATCGCGGAGTTCTGGTTGCGTCGGCCGCGACCAAGCCGCGCCCTTGCCGTCAGCGATCTCGGGGAACGAAAGGGCCGGAAACGAATTGGATATTCATTCGGCGACGAGCAAAACGGCAGGATGGCGACAGAACGGGAAGCCGTTGAAAACCACGAATCACGAGGTGATCCGGGCCTGGATCGAAGCCCGCGAAGGCAGACCAGCGGTCGCGCGCACAGCGGGCGAGGCCGCTGTGCTACGTGTAGATTTCGGCGAGTGCGAAGACGATCTGCAGCCCGTCGAATGGGAAGAGTTCTTCGCGATATTGGACGGCAACGGGCTTGCCTTCGTGCACCAGGACATCACCGCCGAAGGATTGCCCAGCCGTTTCAACAAATTCGTCCAACGCGAATAACGAATCGACCCGAAATATCGGCTTTAATTAGGCTCACGCGTTTCGCGTGACGTTCATTGGTTGCCTGGCATTTTGCTGCTGTCTTGCGGGTTCTTTTTTATGCCGGCCGCCGGAGACGTATCCTGCGGTGCGTTGCCACCCTGGTTCTGCTCGGGCGTCCGCTTCAGCGGCGCCGTGGGCCAGCCTCGCTCGACATAGATGAACGCCGCATAACAGGCCAGCAGGACCACGACAGTCAGTATCAGGGGCCACAGCACTCGTTTCACGCCGCCTCCTATTTGCTCTGCGGGCGGTAACCGCCGGGCGCCGGGTCAAATCCTGTCCAGCCGTCTGCTTCATATTCGTTGCGCCGTTCGGCGACGTCCACGGATCTGGAGCCGTGGAGGATTGCTTGCGCCTGCGGAGCGAGGTCATCCTCGACGCGAGCGGTGACCAGCGCGCCGCCTCGGCGGATGCCTTCGGCATAGACGTGGGCATCACGTTCCGACACGTCGGCGCCATCCGTCAGGCTGCCAATGATGCCGCCGGCCGCTCCGCCCAGGACGGCGCCGGCGGCCGCGCCCGCGGCGGTCGCCGCCAGCCAGCCAGCCGCCACGATTGGACCGACGCCAGGTATTGCCATCGCGCCGAGACCGGTCGCCAAACCGCCGGCGCCGCCCACCACCGCACCGATGCCGGCTCCGCTGGCCGCGTCTTCGGCCGCAGGGGAAAGCCGGCCATCGGCATTGTTTGCGACGATACTGAGGTCGGATGTCGGCACGCCCATGGATTCCAACTCGCCCACGGCATCAGCCGCATCGTCATAGTCGTCGAACAGCGCGGTGATCGTTTGCATCTTGGTGACTCCTGTCATGATTACTGTTGGCCAACGAATACGTTGCCCTGATAGTCGAGCGCGACGGAGATACTTTTGCCGTCCTTCTTCGCCTCACCGCGCCAGATGCCCTGGCCGTCCTTGGCGAGCGAGGATATGTCGGTATATCCGGCGTCCTGGATGCGGGCTTTTGCCTGGGCTTCGGTGAAACTGTTGGCGCCCGGTACCGGCGCAGGCGGTTTGGGTGTCGATGCCGACTTGACCGCCGGCATGCTTGCGTTCGCGGCCGCGATTTTCTCGATCATGTCCTGATGCATCTTCAGGGTCGGCAGGGTCTCCGCCGCGAACGCCTTCAGGCCGGGATTGTCGCCATCCTTGGCGTAGGACTGGAAGAGGTTCACCGCATCCGCGTGGGCTCTGCGTTGCATCTCGACATAAGGCTGGTCAAATCCTGTCGTGGTGTTCCGCAGCTTTCCCAGGTCGCTTTGATGCGCGGCGTCGAGGCTAGCCGGCACTTGCAGCTTCTGCTCCGTGGCGAGCTTTTTCAGCTTGTCATTCGCCGCGCCGTGATCGGCAATCATCTTCTCGGCAAAATTCTTGACCTGCTGCTGCTTGGCCCTGTCCTGCGCAAGCTTGCTCGAATCCACCTCGAACAATCCGCCGACGGCGGCCTTGTCGACGAAGGTCTGTGCGTTGTCGGCCGCGACGGCCGGAAAGGCGAGCGACGCCATGGCCAAAGCCAGCGGTGCGAGTGTCCGCGCGCTCATGATTCAGGCTCCTTTGCTCGATGGCCAGGGGCCGAACAATCGTGTCACGGCTTTGTTCCCGGTCGAAGCCGCAGCCGGCGTTGCACGACTGACAGGCGCCCGGCTTGCGGGTAGACGAGAAAGCAGCGAGTTTCAAAATGGCTTTCGCGATCGAAAGCACTGCCTGCGAAAACGGAGGGCCATTCCAACGACAATCATCCGCGGTGGCGGCAACAATATCGCCGCGGAGCGGGACCAACGGCCAGAAGGCACCACCAGTGGGTGCGAAGACGGCTTGTGAGAAGAAAAATACAATTATAAGCTAATGTGCCAGAGCCGGAATCTAAGTTGAGGAATTTGTTTTTGTTCCCAGAGACTTGACCATAGTCTCGGCACAGTCTTAACCAACAAAAATATAACAAAATATTTCCGCGGATTGGTTCGGCTCCCGAACATTAACTCGCTGGGCGCGGCTAGGCAGCTTGACTGCCGCCGGTCGCCGCTAAGAGTTCGTCAAGCGCATGGTGCAAGTTGACCGAAGTGACGCCGTGTCAGACGCTGCATCCGGCTTTGTCCCGCGCGCTCCCTAAATTCCCTGGCCCTGACTGCGGCTACGAAATCAGAGCGGAGTATGCTCGGGGCAGGACCGCAGTTCATGACGGGCAAAAGTCTAAGCCCCATGTGGGGTGTGCGATACGCACCTATGAACGCCCCATTAGTGATTTTTGGCATATCAGATCCAGCAGCTTGCCCAGACTGTCTGCGTTCGTACAAGTACGCCTGCTGGCATTAACTCTTTATCGAATTCGAGATTGACGCGCGGTGGGGTAGAGTTAATAATATCCTAATATATAGGGTAGCGTGAATTAACTCCCGACTGGCAACAACGAGCTACGGCGCTACTGGGGTAGGGGAAACGCAACGCGGCGACCATCGCCGTCGTAGCCATCATCATTAAGCCACCGCCTGTCGGTGAACCGCCATTTAGGGCTGGCCGTTCACGGACTGGATCTCGGGTTGCGCCTGGTTGAATGGCACTCCAATCATTTCCTCCCCCCATCAGACTGGGCGCCGATTCATTCGGCATGGGGTAGTCAGCCGTCTCAAGACGGCCAAAAGGCGGACGCCGGGAGCGTCTGTCCGCAGGGGGTAGAAAATGGCCACGACGCAAATCTCCGGTGCCGGCGGGACAACTGTGTCATTCTCCAATACGCCGCAGGCGCAGAATGATGTTTTCTACTTCTCTGAAGATTCAACGGGCACTCTGGTCCTGAACGTATTGTCCAATGATTTGGGAGGGGCGGCGAAGCAGCTCTACTCCATCGACAACGCAGACAGTGCGACAACGTCAACAAAGACATATGCGCCCGCGGACCTGCTTATTCGTGACACCGCTTATTCAACTGATGCCGCTGTGCCTGTTGCGACCGCAGACACGAGCTATCTGGGCGCGCGGATCTGGATTAGCACGGACGGCACAATTCACTACGACAAGACCAGTATCGACTCGAAAATTCAGGCCCTTGGGGCGGGGCAGGTCCTCATCGACAAGCTTACCTATGCCATTCAGCTCGGCAATGGCACGCTCAGCTGGGCAACGGCCACTATTCAGTTCACCGGCACCAATGACGCGGCGGTGATCGGCACGCCGACGGTGGCCGACGTGACCGAGGACACGCCCAACAGCGCGGCGGTGACGCTGAGCGCGACGGGCACGATCTCGATCAGCGACATCGACACCGGCGAGGCTCACTTCCAGACCAGCGTCAGCGGCGCGGCCGGCAATTTGGGCGGCCTCGTGCTTGCGGCGGACGGCTCCTACACCTACTCGGTCGCCAATGCCGCCGTGCAGTTCCTGGGCGCCGGCGCCACCCATGTCGACACCTTCACGGTGACGGCGGCGGACGGCACCACCAAGGACGTCAGCTTCACCATCCACGGCACCAATGACGCGGCGGTGATCGGCACGCCGACGGTGGCCGACGTGACCGAGGACACGCCCAACAGCGCGGCGG